>JAKPUV010000121.1 GCA_029554925.1 Candidatus Hydrogenedentota bacterium
CAGTACGACCCGTGGTTCAACAACGGCGAGTCGGAGTACCTGCTCATCTACCCCGGCGACGCCGTCGTCTCCAGCAAGCGCTGGCACGCCGTCCGCGACGGCAGCGAGGACCACGCCCTGCTCACGGCGCTGCGCGCCGCCGCCGACGCCGCGGAGGCCGCCGGCAGGGCGCCCGACGCCGTGGCGGAGGCCCGCGCCCTGCTGGGTGAGCGCGCCGAAGAGGTGGCCCGCTTCTGCGGCCTCGACGAGGACGGCGAGCTGCCCGGCCCCGGCGGGGTGGCGGCCCAGCGCGTGGTGGAGGACCGGCGCTGGCAGATCCTCCAGACGCTGCGCGCGGACATGGCGCGGCTGTTCGACGCCCTGAAATGACCCCCGCGCGCGGCTTGCCCCCGCGCGGCGAAATGCCCCACAATAGGGGCAAACCAAACCCGGCGGGCGACGCGTCGCCGCCGAAGGGAGGACACCGCATGAATGTCGCAATCATCGGATGCGGCGGCATGGGCGCGCTCCACGCCCAGATGGCCGCAAACTGCGGGCTGAAGGTCGCGCTCTGCGCCGACGTCGTGCGCCCCGCGGCCAAGGCCCTCGCGGAAAAGCACGGCGCGAAGGTGGCGGCAAGCCCCGAGGCCGCCTGCGCCGCGAAGAGCGTGGACATCGTGGCGATCACCACGCCGACGCCCACGCACCTGCCGCTCATCCGCGCGGCGGCCGCGGCCGGCAAGCAGATCTTCTGCGAGAAGCCCTTCTGCCGCACCGTGCCGGAGTGTGAGAAGGCCATCCGGATCGCGGAGAAGGCCGGCGTCAAGCTCTTCGTCGGCCACGTGGTCCGCTACTTCCACGAGTTCGAGAAGATGCGCGAGCAGATCCAGTCCGGCGCGCTGGGCGAGGTGGGCTGGGTCAAGCTCTACCGCGGCGGCGTCTTCCCCGGCGGCCCCAAGAGCTGGTTCCGCGACTACAAGCAGACCGGCGGCGCCACCCTCGACAGCATGATCCACGACCTGGACTGGGTGCGCTACGTCTTCGGCGAGCCCGAGCGCGTCTTCTGCCAGGCCCTCATGCGGTCCGAGCCCGTCACCATGGACCACTCCCAGGTGACCCTGCGCATGAAGAGCGGCCTCATCGCCACCGTGATCGGCACCTGGGCCCAGCCCAGCGGCTTCCGCGTCATGGCGGAGATCTGCGGCAGCAGGGGCATGCTCCAGTACGACATGAACGAGGCGCCCCTGCGCCTGGAGGCGCGCGCCACCGCCGCCGGGCCCAACTGGTTCGTCCCCATGAACCCCGTCATGAAGAGCCCCTACCAGTCCGAATGGGAGGACTTCCTCGCCTGGTTGGACGGAACGGGGACGCCCCGCGTCACCGCGCGCGACGCCCTGGCCGCCGTGGCCATGGCCGAGGCGGCGTTGAAATCGGCAAAAACCGGCCAGCCGGTCACTTTCTGAGGGAGGCCCACGCCATGACCAAGATCGGCATCATGAGTTTCGCCCACATGCACGCCCACGGCTACGCCGCCGCGCTGAACGCCCTGCCCGACGCGACCCTCGCGGCGGTGTGGGACGACGACGCGAAGCGCGGGAAAGCCGCCGCGAAAAAGCACGGCGCGCCCTTCATCGCCTCAATGGACGCCTTCCTGGCCTCCGGCCTCGACGGCGTCATCGTCACCTCGGAGAACGTGAAGCACCGCGCGATGGTGGAGGCCGCCGCCGCCGCCGGGCTGTGGATCCTCTGCGAGAAGCCGCTGGCCCCCACGGCCGCGGACGCCCGGGCCATGGTCGCCGCCTGCAAGAAGGCAAAGGTCGGCCTCGGCACCGCGTTCCCCTGCCGCTGGGCGCCCCCCCTCGCGGAGGCGAAGGCCAAGATCGCCTCGGGCGCCCTCGGCGAGGTCCGCGCCGTCACCTGCACCAACCACGGCCAGGCCCCCGGCGGCTGGTTTGCCGACCCCGCCCTCAGCGGCGGCGGCGCCACGATGGACCACACGGTCCACGTGGCCGACCTGCTCCGCTGGATGCTGGGCCGCGAGTTCACCAAGGTCTACTGCGAGCTGGGCAACCAGCTCCACCGGGGCGAACTCGCCACCGACGACATCGGCAGCGTCCACCTGGAGATGACGGGCGGCGTGCAGGTGAGCCA
>JAKPUV010000140.1 GCA_029554925.1 Candidatus Hydrogenedentota bacterium
CACGGGGGTGAACACCTCGTAGACCCCCGGCGGAATGTCCGGGATGGTCTCTCCGGACGCCGCCAACCGCTGGGCGGGCGCGTAGATCCAGAAGTCGCCCGCCATGGGGGCGCCGTCGCGCTCCAGCGAGACGCGCAGGGCGCCCGCCTGGGTGAACACCACGGTGACCTCCTCGACCTCCCCCTGGCTGACCCAGACGTTCTGCCGCGCGGGCGGCGTCCACCCGGCGGGCGGGTTGAACTCGATGATGTAGTTCTTTTCCACCTGGGCCATGTCCGTGTAGGCGGCGCCGCCGGCCTGCCAGGCCATGCCCGTCTCGCTGGTCAGCCTCCACTGCGCGCCCGCGGCCGCGGCGGCCGCCGGGAAGATGTTCACCCGGACCCCGCCGCGCTCGCCCTGGATGAAATGGTAGTCGGCCTCGTTCAGGACATCCGGAAGCACTTCCGGCGCCGCCGGGAGCGCCGGGTCCGGAATCCAGCCGTTCATGTTGTTGTGCGAGAGCGGGTTGACCCCGAGCGCCACGTTGCCGCGCGTGGCCCCGCTTGCGGTGTAGCCCAGGGAGCGCGGGTTCGCGTTCCACTGCACGCCCGCCGCGACGGCCTCCGGCGGGAAGATGTTCACCCGCAGCTGGCCCTTCGCCGCCGGGACGGTCGCGCAGACGCCGGCCCAGTCCGACGCGCAGGCCCAGCTGATGCCGTTCTCATAACTGCCGCCCGTGACCGCCTTGCCGGTCACCAGCGCGCCGCCCCCGAGCAGGGCCTTGGACTCCGCCTGCCCCTTCCAGAGCAGGACCAGATCGCGGACCTCGTGGTTTGTCGCGGTGTCCAGGTTCGGCGAGAAGTCCCCGGAGGCCACACTCATCGCGTCCAGGTACAGGCCGTCGTTCGGAACCACTTCGGGCCCGCCGTGGGCCGCCAACGGCGCGGTCCCGGAATGCGTGGACGAATACAGCGGCGCGGCCAGATCCACGTCGTCCAGGAACAGGCAGACGGCCTGCATGGAGAAGGCCGCGCTGGTGCCGCCGAAGAGCACCGTGAGCACGTTGCCCTCCGTCTCCTGCGTGTTCGGGTTCTTCAGGTAGTACAGCGCGGCGCGCACGGCGCCGTTGGCGCTCTCGGCCCAGAGGGTGTAGGTGCCCTGGTCCTGGTCGAGCAGGACCTGCGGGGCGGCATGGTCCGCCTGCCAGGTCAGCGCCACCACCGAGAAATCAGGCAGGGGCCGCGGGAGGGCGATGTCGAAATTCGTGAGGCCGGTCGTGTCGCCCGCCCAGGAGCTTTGGCCGACCACGCGCGGCGTGCCCCACGGCTCGTACCGCACCGTGTAGGTCCGGGTCTCGTTGTGGGCGACGAACACGTCGAGCACCGGCGCGCGCCAGCCCTCCAATTCGGAGAACTCCACGGTGCGGCTGCCGACCGCCGCTTCGGCGGTGTCCGCCAGGGTGTGCCAGGATTCCGTGCCGGCAAAGCGCCACAGCGGGTTCTGCGCCGCCGCCTCGGGGGGCTCCACCGTGAAATTGACCGATCCGTACTGGTTCCAGGTGACGGTGTGGGGGGTCGTGGACCCCTCGGTGACCGCATAACAGGCCGTGGGGGGCGCGTCAAAATCCCCGTAGCCCGTCGCCCCGGTAAACTCGATTTCCACGCAGCCCCGGTTCACGTCCTGCGCCGTGATCCCGGTGTAGATGTACCCGTCCCCGTGCCAGGTGTCCGCAGGCGTGCGGTCTTTCACCCGCCAGGTGGCCCCGCCCTGCGCGGCGTTCTCCGGCAGGATGAACACGCGGATCCCTGTCGGCGCCAGAGGCGCGTAGTGCAGCGTCCGCGAGACCGTCTGCCCCTCGCCCACCTCCACCCACAGTTCCTCGGGGTCCGTGAGGCGGTAGTCCGAAGGCTCGGCCACCGTGAGCTGCTGCCAGCCGCACAAGGACGCGGCCGAGGCCCCGGAGGCGAAACTGCCCGTCGAGCCCGCCACCTGCCACAGCATCTCGGGGCGGGCCGCCAGCACGGGCGGGTCTATCGTCACGGTCACGGTTCCCGTGGCGTGGGGGACCATTCCCTCCGCGCCGCCCCAGAACCGGCTCACAATGAAGGTGGGGCCCTGGGCCGCGGTGGGCAGTCCGCCCACGTTGGCCAGGGAGGCATACCCCACGAAGCTCTGATTCACCGCGCCTGCGGCGTTGTAGCCCTTCTGCCACCACAGCCAGGCGGGGTTCATCACCGACGACGTGGTGTGCGTGTCGAGAGAGGCGGTGCCGCTCGCCTTGATCGCCCCGCAGAGCGTGTCCCACTGCGTCGCGCCGGTCAGCGTGTTGAGCACGTTCGCCGGGGAGGTGATCCCCCCGCCGCCCGCCGCGTTCGGATAGGGGGGATGTCCGCCGATGCCCATGGCCGCCGAGTCCACATTGCGGAACAGCATCACCGAACCCCACACCCGCGTGTCCCCGACACCGTAGCCCAGGTTCCACACGCTCGTTGCGGGAATCGTGGTGTTGGAGCGGGCGAACAGGGTGGACCGCGCGGAATCCGCCTGCGCATCGTCGCTGCGCGCCCACTCGGTCAGCGCCACCGTCCCGCTGTGCGCGGCGGAGGTCGCCGTGCCCGAGGGGGACCCCATCGCGGCCACCAGCAGTTCGGCGGTGTAGTCTGCGGGGTCCGCCGGCAGCTGCGCGCGCACCTGGAGGCTGCCGTGGCTGTCCGTCACCCCCTCGAAGGAGAGCATCTGGAAGGGGTGGGGGATGCCCGACAGGGAGTACGAGGCGCGCTCCGTGTTCAGGACGTCCGGCGCGACCACCACCCAGCGCGGCGACGGGGTCTGGAACCGGCGCGCGTCCGGGTTGAAGAACTCCATCCAGTGGTAGCCCGCGGACACCAGCGGCACCCGCTCGCCCGACGGGTGCCATTCCCGCCCGTCAATCCGCCACAGGGCGGGCTCGCCGATATAGGTTGTGTTGAGCGCGGCCTGGAGGTCCCCCCGCCCCGCGTCCGGCAGGACGACAAGCATCAGCTCCCAGGCCCGCTCCGTCGCCGCCACGTCCCAGGTGAGCAGCGCGTCGTCGAGCTCCGGCTCGAACTGGCGGACGGCCCCCACCGAGGCGAAGCCGTTCCCCGGCGCGGGGCTGTTCCAGAGCTCGGTGTGCGTGGGGTCCGTCACCCCGCCGAGCGGCCCGCCGCTCGAAAGGACGGAAAACACCGCCTCGCCGTTCACCGGCTCGTCCTGGGGGTCGAAGGCATGGGACGCGGACACGCCCGTCCCGGAGACGGTGAACGGGGCCGGGAACGCCGCCGTCGCGGCCCAGGGGTCGCTGAACGCGGCCAGGTCCACGCCGCGCAGGAACACCAGGTTCAGGGTGCAGGGCACGTCGGACGCCCCGTCCGCCGGCGTGACCACGACCCCGCCGTCGTAGTGCGCCCCCGCGAGGAGTTGCGGGCGCTTCATGAAGTAGACCCGCGTGTGCACGCCCGTCTCCGCCGCCGAGGGGGACTCGAACATCGGGGTGGGCGCGGAACGCTGGGGATAGGCGCTCAGGCCCGAATCCGGCCAGGAAACCGTCAGCGCGCCGTCATACGCCGCCGAAAGCGTCATCAGCACCAGCTCTCCCTCCCAGGGCGTGTCGCCGGACAGGGGCAGGGCAAACCCGCCCGCCGCCGTGGCCGTGCCCTGGAAGCCCGCCGTGCCCACCACCTCCGGCGTGCCCTCGCGCTGGTAGCGGGCCGTCACCGTCGCCAGCCCGTCCGGCGGCACCTCCGCCGTCAGCGCGGGCGTCCTGTAGCCCGGAACGTCGGTGAAATCAAGGAGCCAGCTCCCCGAAGGCTCCCCGCCGATGACCTCGCCGGAGGCCAGCCACTCCCCGCCCTCAACGCGCCAGCGCGCCCCCGCGTTGCGCGCGGCCTGCGGCGTGATCTCCACCTGCAGGGAACCGAAATGGCGCGGACGCAGGGGAACCATGAACATGGAATATTCGCCCGTGACCCCCGCCCAGCCGAAGATTTCGCGGGGCAGCGTGCCAAGCACGCGCGTCACCGCCGCCGCACCGGTCATCCCGGTGCCCGACGCCCGCGACAGCTCTTCCATGCGCGGCTGGTCCGCCGCGCCCACCCCCGTCGTCGCCCCGATGAAGTTGAGCACCAGGTCGCCCCGTTTTGACGCGTCGTAGTAGGCG
>JAKPUV010000141.1 GCA_029554925.1 Candidatus Hydrogenedentota bacterium
CACGGGGGTGAACACCTCGTAGACCCCCGGCGGAATGTCCGGGATGGTCTCTCCGGACGCCGCCAACCGCTGGGCGGGCGCGTAGATCCAGAAGTCGCCCGCCATGGGGGCGCCGTCGCGCTCCAGCGAGACGCGCAGGGCCCCGGCCTGGGTGAACATCACCGACACTTCGGTGATCTCGCCCTCCTTGACCCAGACATTCTGCCGCGCCGGGGGCGTCCAGCCCGCCGGATCGTTGTATTCGATGATGTAGTTCTTCTCGACCTGGGCCATGTCCGTGTAGACGGTGCCTCCGTCCTGCCAGGGCATGGACGCCTCGCTGGTCAGTTTCCACTGCGCCCCGGCCGCGACCGCCGCCGCCGGGAAGATGTTGACCCGCACCCCGCCGCGCGCGGACTCCACGAAGGGATAGGTGTGCGTGTTCGGCACGTCCGCCAGCACGTTCACCGTCGTCGCGGCGGCCGGATCGGGCGTCCAGCCGTTGATGTGGTTGTGGGAAAGCGGGTTCTCGCCCAGGTTCACGTCGTTCCGGGTGAAACCGCTTTCGTAGCCCGTGCCGTAGACGGGCTGGGCGTTCCACTTCACCCCCGCCGTCACCGCCTCCGGCGGCGTGATGTTCACGCGCAGCTGTCCGCGGGCCGGGGGCACCGCCGCCATGACGCCGCCCCAGTCGGCGACGCAGTCCCACACCAGCTGGTTTTCGTAGGTGCCGCTGGTGACCACCTTGCCCGTGACCAGGCCGCCGCCGCCGAGCAGGGCCTTGCTCTCGTTCTGCCCGCGCCACGCCCAGACCAGATCGCGGTCTTCCGCATGGAGCGCCGTGTCCAGCCGCGGGCTGAAGTCGCCGGAGGCGACGGAGATCAGGTCGAGAAGAAGTGAACCGTCGGCCGTGGTCGGGAAGGTCTCCTGTCCCGTGTGCGCCGCCGTGGGCGCGGCGCCCGAGCCCGTCCAGATGTTGTTCAGGGGGGCGTCCAGGTCCACGTCGTTGAAGTGCATGCAGTAGACCTGCATGGTGAACACGGGGCCGGTGCCGCCGAAGATGACGGACAGGCGGTTCTCCGGCGCCGCCGCGCTGGGGTTCTTCAGGTAGAACAGGGCGGCCCGCGCCGCGCCGGAGGAGGTCGAGGCCCACAGGGTGTAGTTCTCCACCTGGTTCAGGGAGACGATGGTGGGCGCGGCGATGTCGCGCTGCCAGGTGACCGCCACCACGGAGAATTCGGGCAGGGGCTGTGGCAGGGCGATGTTCACCTGGGTCTGGCTGCCGTCGGTTTCGCCGGTCCAGAAGGACTGCCCCACAAGGCGGGGCGTGCCCCAGGACTCGTAGCGCACCGTGTAGGTGCGGGTGTCATTGTAGGGGACATGCACGTCGAGCACGGGGGCGCGCCAGCCGTCGAGCGCCTCAAACTCCACCGTGCGGCTGCCCGCCTCCGCCTCCGCCGTGTCCGCCAGGGTGTACCAGGTCTCCGTGCCGGCGAAACGCCACAGGGGATTTTGTGCGGCGGCCTCGGGCGGCTCCACGGTGAAATTGACGTTTCCGTACTGCTTCCAGGTGACCGTGTAATTCTTGGTGGTCCCCTCCTCAAGGGCGAAGGTCTGGTCCGGCGGCGCGCTGAAGTCGCCGTAGCCGCTGGCGGCGGTGAACTCCACCTCCAGATGCCCGGCGGCCAGGTCCTGCGCCGTGATGCCGGTGAACACATACCCGTCGCCGTGCCAGGTGTCCTCGGGCGTGCGGCCCTTCACCCGCCACGTCGCGCCGCCCTGCGCCGCCTCCTCCGGCAGGATGTAAATGCGCAGCCCCGAGGCGAGGATGGGCGTGTAGTGCAGCGTCGCCGCCACGGTGTCGTCGTACTCCACCTCGACCCACAGCTCCTCGGGGTTCACGAGCTTGTAGTCCGCCGGGGCGAAGGCCTGGATTTGCTGCTGGCCGCACAGCGCCACGCTGGTCCCACCGGACGCGTAGTCCGCCGCGCCGCCAGCAATGGACCACCGCATCTCGGGGCGCGCCGCCAGCACGGGCGGGTCAATGGTCACCGTCACATTGCCGGTCTGGTGCGTCAGCATGGCCTCCGCGCCGCCCCACACGCCGCCCGTGTCCAGCGTCGGACCCTGCTGCTCCGTGGTCAGCCCGGCCGGCGCCGCCAAAGCCGTGTATCCTGTCAGCCCCCCCAGGCGCCAAAGCTGCGCGGCGTCCATGGACGCCGGGGTCAGACCCCGGTTCACCGCCGCGCCGCCGTCAGCCCGCACCGCGCCGAAAAGCACGTCCCATTGGGTGGCCCCCGTCAGCGGATTAAGCAGGTTCGCGGGGGACGACACCGCGCCCCCGCCCACCGTGTTGGGGAAGGGGGCCGAAGAGGGGATTGCCGAAAGCTCCAGACCGGAGAAGAGCGTCACCGCGCCGGAAACAACAGTGTGCGGAACGCCATACTCGAAACGCCAGGTGGTGGTGGCGCCCACCACGTGCTGCTTGCGGAAGAACAGGGCCGTCCGCGCCTGGGCCGCGACGCTCTCGGCGCTCTGCACCCACTTCGTGAAGGTGTTCGAGGCTCCCTCGCGCACCAGCACGGGAGTTCCCGAAGGCGCCCCCAGCGAGGCCACTGACAGCGAGGCCCCATATCCCGTGGAGCCCGGAGGCAGCACGTGGCGCAGCTGAAGCACGCCCGCATAGTCGGTTTCTCCTTCAAAGAGGAACTGGTAGAAGGCTGCGGGAACGCCCCAGCGGGTGTACACGCCATGCTCCGCGAGCGTTTCCCCTTCGGGAACAAGAACCCACCTTGAGACCGGCGGGCGGGACACCCGGTTGGTCGGATCGGGGGCGAACTCCATCCAGTGCCAGCCCGCGCGCACCCGGTTCGCCGCGCCGTCCGGCGCGCGCCAGCCGCCCCCGTCAATGCGCCACAGGGCGTCCGGACCCGCCACGTCGGCGTTGACCGTCACCGCCAGCTCGCCCATGCCCGACGCGGCGAGGGGGATCATCACCAGGTTCCACGCGCGCGGCTCCGCCGCCACCGTCCAAGTCATCTCCTCGTCGTCCGTGCCGGCCTCGCACCCCCGCAGGGTGCCGACCGTCGCCAGGCCGTCCCCGGGCGCGGCCGCGTTCCAGAGCGCCGTGTGGTGCGGGTCGGAGGCCCCGCCCAGCGGGCCGGGGCTCGACGTAGAGGTCTCGCCACGATTCGAGGAGGTCGGCGGCCCCGCCCAGCGGGCCGGGGCTCGACAGCACCGTGAAAACCACATCGCCGTTGATCGGCTTGGCATGGGACTCAAACGTGTAGGCGGCCGTGGCCCCCGTGTCCGACAGCGTCTCCGCCTGCGGGAACACCCGCGGCTCGTCCCAGGGGTTGCCAAAGGCCGCGTCGTCCACCCCACGCAGAAACACCACGGAGAAGGTGTACGGGATGTCCCCCAGGTCGCCCAGGGGATTCAGAATCATGGCCCCCGCATAGGGCGCGCCGGGCAGCAGCTGCGGCCTCTTCACGAAATAGACCCGCGTCTCCACCCCCGTGCCGTCATCGGCGGGAAAGGCGCCCAGCTCCTGCGCGTATTCCGCCGAGGTGCCGGTGAGGGCGCTAAAGCCCAGGGGCGCGCCCGACTCAATCTCCACGCCGCCCTCATGCCGGAAGGAAAGCACCAGCAGCGCGAGCTCCGACTCCCAGGGAACGGAACCGGAATAGGAAAATTCATACCCGCCCGTCTCCGTGAGCACCCCCTGGAACACGTCCGTCTTCAGCGCCTCCGGCGCCCCCTCGCGCCGGTAGCGCGCCTCCACCACCGTCAGGTCGTCCGCCGCCGTGTCAATCACGGGATCCGGCGTCACATAGCCCGCTGCGTCCCGGAGCTCAAAGGGCCACACCCCCGCCGGCTGCCCCGCCAGCAGGGCGCCGGATTCCAGCCATTCCCCGCCCGGCACCCGCCACCGCGCGCCCGCCGCCGCCGCGGACTCCGGGGTGATGTTCACCTGGACGGTTCCGAAACAGCGCGAGCGCAGGGGCACCATGAACATGGAATATTCGCCCGTGACGCCCGCCCACCCGAAGCTCTCCTGGGTCGCCGCCTCCCCCATGCGCGTGACCGCCGCCGCACCGGTCATCCCGGTGCCCGACGCCCGCGACAGCTCTTCCATGCGCGGCTGGTCCGCCGCGCCCACCCCCGTCGTCGCCCCGATGAAGTTGAGCACCAGGTCGCCCCGTTTTGACGCGTCGTAGTAGGCG
>JAKPUV010001340.1 GCA_029554925.1 Candidatus Hydrogenedentota bacterium
GCCCGCGCCCAACAAGGAGACGGTCTACCCCGAACGGCTCACCCGCCGCGCGGAGGGGCTGTCCGGCGCGGTGAACGGCAACACCCGCGAGATCCTGGCGCGGCTGGCGCGCGCGGGCGTCGAGACGGTGGACCTCGCGGCGCTCTACGCCGACGTGCGGCGGGCCCAGGGCGACGACCCGCCCTGGTACCTCCCGCAGGACACCCACTGGTCGCCCCGGGGCGTGGCCCTGGCCGCGCGGGCCGTCGCCGACCGCCTGACGGCGCTCGGCTGGACCGCGCCCGGCGGCGTGGAGTACGCCGTGGAACCCGCGCCCGCCCCGCGCGCGGGCGACGTGCCCCGCATGATGCGCGCGCCGCTCGTCGAGGCGGCCTGCCCGGCGGAGCCGGTGCCCTGCGAACGCGTCACGCGCCGCGACACCGGCGAACCCTACGCCGACGACCCCGCGTCCGAGGTCCTCGTCCTCGGCGACAGCTTCCTGCGCATCTACCAGCGCGACGACCCCGGCGCGGCCGGATTCACCGCCCATCTCGCCCGCGCCCTCGGCCGCCCCCTGGCCTCCGTCATCAACGACGGCGGCGCGTCCACCCTCGTCCGCCAGGAGCTCAGCCGCAAACCCGAACTTCTCCGTAACACCAAAGTCGTCGTGTGGGAATTCACCGAGCGCGACATCCGCCACGGCATGGAGGGCTGGCAGGACGTGCCCCTGCCGCCCGCGGGGTGACATTGTCCCCGTGAACCGGCCGGGGGGCGGCTCTTATGGGCCCCGCGGGGTGTCGCGTCACTCCACCTTCTGGAGCCCGTCGAACATGCGGAGGTGGTTCTGGACACCGAGGGCGTCCATCCAGCCGCGCACCTCCTTGGTGCGGTAGTGCCCGGAGTCCTCGCCGCCGCCGCCGTCGTTGTCCCACAGCCATTTGGGCGTGGGCCACAGGCAGGTCTTCGCGTTGATCCGCCGGTAGACGGCCTCGCCGACGCCGGTCTGTCCGTGGTGGGCCGTCTGCACGACATCGGACGGGAGCCATCCGGCCTGCGGCCCCGCCAGCAGCTTCTCGCCGCCCTCCACGCCGAGGTCGCCGAGAAACAGCACGGACTTCCGCGCGTCGCTGAGGCGCAGGACCAGCGAGGAGTTGTTGAGCGGGTTCTTGAGAAGTTCGGGGTTGCATCCGCCGAGCACCTGCACCAGCACGCCGTCAAACCCCCTCATGTCGCCCGGGGACAGCGGCTTCACGGCGCGCCCGGCCGCGGCGAGCGCCGCCAGAAAGGCCTCGCAGGCGGGCAGCTCGGAGGGGCTGCAGACCTTGCGGAACCACTCGGCATCGGGCAGGGAGGCGCAGATCTCCCCGATTTCCAGCCCCTGCGGGTCGGCCAGCAGGACGGACAGGGCCTCGCAGTGGTCGTCGTGGAGGTGGGTGACATACCACGCGTCCACGCGGCCGCCCCGCTCCATAAGGAACGACCGCAGATACGCGGCGTCGCCCGCCCGGCCCCCGTCAATGAC
>JAKPUV010000153.1 GCA_029554925.1 Candidatus Hydrogenedentota bacterium
GTGTGCAGGAGGGCGGCGAAGACCCCGAACCCGCCCAGCCCCAGCCCGACGGCGATGATGCCGATGTGCTCAATGCTGCAATAGGCGAGGAGCCGTTTCAAATCGCGCTGGGAGGCGATGAACGCCGCGGCGGTCAGGAGGGATGCCAGGCCGAAGAACAGCAGCAGCCGGTGGCTCCAGCCCGTGTTTCCCGTGGCCGCCTCCACCAGGGGCATGTACCGCATGACCGCGTAGAGGGCGGCGTTCAGCATGAATCCGGAGAACAGGGCGGACACCGGGGCGGGCGCCTGGCTGTGCGCGTCCGGCAGCCAGCTGTGCATCGGCGCGATGCCCGCCTTCGTGCCGTAGCCCACCAGCAGGAACAGGAAGCCCGCCTTCATCAGCACCGGGTCCAGCCGCGCGGCGTTGTCGTTGAGGCAGGTCCACAGCAGGGCCTGCGACGCCGGATAGCGCAGCCCGCTGGCCGCCGCGCCGGCGAAGAGGGTGCCCATGAAGGCGAAAGCCACGCCCACGGAGCAGATGATGAGGTATTTCCACATCGCCTCCATGGACTCCGGGGTGCGGTGGGTGCAGATGAGAAACGCGGTCACCAGCGTGGTCGCCTCGATGCCCACCCACAGGATGCCGATGTTGTCGGAAAGCAGCACCAGCGTCATGGCCGCAAGCGCCCCGAACCAGAGCGCGCCGAAGCGCCGCATCCCCGCCGAGTCCGTCCGGTGCCCTTCGGCCTCCCCCCGGAAATAGGCGGGCAGGTACAGGGAACTCAGCGTGAAGACCGCCGTCATCACCAGCAGGTGGTACGCCGAAAGCGCGTCGAGGTATAGCCAGCCCCACCCGGCGGAAAGGGCGCCCTCCGCGCGGACTTCCCGGACAAAAAACAGGGAGGCCGCCGCCCAGAGCAGCACCCCCGCGCGGATGACCGCCGTCACCCCGCCCCGGGACCGGCAAACGAGACACGCCCCGGCCCCCAGCAGGGGCAGGGCGGTCAGAATCCATAGGAACCCGGCGGCGTTCATTCCGTTTCAGCCTTTCAGCGTGTCCAGCTGGTCCACGTCCATGTGCTCAAACTCGCGGGTGATGTGATACACGGCGACGCCCATGACGAAGACCGCGGCGAAGGCGTCCAG
>JAKPUV010000161.1 GCA_029554925.1 Candidatus Hydrogenedentota bacterium
GACGAGGCGATGACGATCCCCTCGTCGGCCTCGCCGTCGTTCTCCGGGTCGGGGGAGTTCGGGGTGACGAAGAGCGTGGAGCCCTGCTCGTGCGCGTTGATGATGTTGACCGCGGAAATGCAGGTGTCGACGACGTCGCCCTCGACACACTCCACGATGGCGTTCACGGCGAAGCGCCCGGGGGTCTCCGCGGGCACATGCACGAAGATCAGCGTGTCCTGGCGGGCGTCCTTGTAGGCCACCACCGTCTGGGACTCGTCGTCGTCGTGGCGGGCCTTGTACCCCTTCGACTCCAGAAAGGCCACCGCCTTCGCGAGGTTGGGGTTTGCCTGCTTCCGTCCTTCGTTCTTGTCTGCCATGGCCGGGACTCCTTGTTGTTGTCGCTGCGTGTCCGCCGCCGTCGGCGAAAGAAAAGGGCACAGCCACACACTGTGCCCGTCATGGGTCCGAAAAATCAAACGCGCGGTGTCAGACGTTGCGCTGCTTGGCCTTCACGCGCGCGGCCTTGCCGACGCGGTCGCGCAGGTAGTAGAGCTTGGCGCGGCGGACGCGGCCCTCGCGCACCACCTCGACCTTCTCCACGCGCGGGGAGTGCAGCGGGAACACGCGCTCGACGCCCTCGCCGAAGGCCACGCGCCGCACGGTGAAGGTCGCGTCCGCGCTCTCGCCGCGGTTCCGGCCGATCACCACGCCCTCGTAGACCTGGATGCGCTCCTTCTCGCCCTCGACGATGCGGAAGTGCACGCGGACGGTGTCGCCCACGTTGAACTTGGGCAGCTTGTCCGCGTCTTTCCCGTGCTGCCGGGTGTATTCATCAACGATGTTCACTGTGACTTCTCCTTGTCCGTGTTCGGCCGCCCGCGCTCCGCTTCGAGCTCGGCGAGCAGGTCCATGTCCTCGCTTGTCAGGTTTTCCAGCAAATCCGGCCTGCGCTCCCGTGTGGCGCGCAGCGCCTCCATACGTCTCCAGCGGCCGATGGCCGCGTGGTTGCCGCCCAGCAGAACCTCCGGCACCCGCATCCCCCGGAATTCCGGGGGGCGCGTGTACTGCGGCGGCCCGAGGACGCCGTGGTAGAAGGAGTCCGTGTCCACGGACTCCCATTTTCCCACGACGCCGGGGATCATCCGGCTGACCGCCTCCACCAGCACCAGCGCCGGCAGCTCGCCGCCGCTCAGCACATAGTCGCCGATGGACACCTCGTCGGTCACCAGGGCCCGCGAAACCCGCTCGTCCACGCCCTCGTACCGGGCGCAGAGGATCACCAGGTCCGGCTCCGCCGCCAGTTCCCGCACGAGGTTCTGGTCGAGCCTGCGGCCCCGGGGCGACATCAGCACGATCCGCCGCAGGGAATTCCTGTCTCTTAAACTTTCCACGGCCGCGAACAGCGGCCCGCACTGCATGACCATGCCCGCGCCGCCGCCGTAGGGCTCATCGTCCACCGTCCGGTGCCGCCCGCCCGCGAAGTCCCGCGGGTTCGTCACCGCGACGGTCAGCAGCCCGTCTTCAACGGCCCGCCCGAGGAGGCTGGTGCGCAGAGGCGTCTCCAGCAACTCCGGGAACAGGGTGAGGATGTCTATCCTCATGGCGCGCCTTTCCGGAACAAACGGTCACTCGGCCACTTCAACCCGGACGGCCTTGTCGGACCCGCCCGAGGCCGTGCTCACCAGGGTGCGCAGGGCCTTGATCGTGCGTCCGTTCCGTCCGATCACCCGGCCCACGTCCTCCTGGTTCATCGTGATCCGGATGACGCTGCCGTCCTCCTCCTCCACCGTCTCCAGACGAAGCTCGTCCTCGTGGTGCACCAGACGCCGCACCACGAAGTCCACCAGTTCCGCCGCCGGGATCATTCGGCCGCCTGCTCTTCGGAAGCCGCCTCTTCGGGGGCCGCCTCTTCGGGGGCCGCGTCCGCCGCCGGGGCCTCTTCGGCCGCCTCGGTCGCCTCGGGCACCTCGGCCTCCGCCGCCGCGGGCGCCGGCTTCGGCTCGTCAACGACCGGCGCCGGGGGGGTGTATCCCTTGTCCTCGACCACCGCGCCGACCGCCTGCGCCGTCTCGGTCTCGGGCGTGGTGCCGTCGCCGAAGTGCTTCATGACGCCCAGCTTGCTGAAGATCGCGCGGACCGTGTCCGAGGGCTGCGCGCCCTGACGGAGCCACTCCAGGGCGCGCACCGCGTTCACCTCGCTGACGGGCGCCGGACGGGCCGCGGGGTGGTACACGCCGAGAATCTCGACCTCGCGCCCCCGCGTGCGGTTCCGGGAATCCTGGACCACGATGCGGTAATACGGCTTTTTCTTGCGCCCGCCGCGCTTCAAACGGATGACTGTTGCCATTGCTGTCCTCTCTGCCGGCTTAGCGCCCCGGCATGGGTGGGAGGGGTCCGCGGAGGCCGCGTCCTTTGCCGCCGCCCTTCGGGCCCCTCATCATCTGCTTCATCATGTCCCGCATCTTCTGAAAATCCTTCAGAAGCGCGTTCACTTCCTGAACCGTGGTGCCGCTGCCCTCGGCGATGCGCCGGCGGCGGCTGCCGTTGATAATGACCGGGTTGCGCCGCTCTTTCCGCGTCATGGAAAGAATGATCGCCTCGGTGTACTTCAGCTCGTCCTCGGCGCCGTCCAGGTCGTCCGGCATCATCTTGCCCAGCCCGGGGATCTTCTTGATGATGTCCCCGAAGGCCCCGAGCTTCTTCACCTGCTGCATCTGCGCCAGAAAGTCCTCCAGATTCCAGTCGCCCTTGCGGGCCTTCTTCTGGAAGTCCAGCGCCTGCTTCTGGTCCACCACCTGCTGCGCCTTCTCCACCAGAGAGACCACGTCGCCCATGCCCAGGATCTGGTCCGCCATGCGCCCGGGATGGAACGGCTCCAAAGCGTCCAGCTTCTCGCCCGTCCCCACAAACTTCACCGGACGCCCGGTCACCTCGATGATGCTGATCGCCGCGCCGCCCCGCGCGTCGCCGTCCATCTGCGTCAGGACCACGCCCGTCAGGGGCACCGCGTCGTTGAACTGCTTCGCCGACCGCACCGCGTCCTGGCCCGTCATCGCGCTCGCGACGAAGAGAATCTCCTGGGGGGCCATCTGCGCCGCGATGCGCCGGACCTCGCCCATCATCTCCTCGTCCACGTGCAGACGGCCCGCCGTGTCCAGAATCAGCACGTCGCACCCGCGCAACGACGCCTCGCCCCGGGCCATCAGGCAGATGTCCACCGGGTTGGCCTTCACGCCCAGGCTGAACGACTCCACGCCGGCCTGTCCGGCCACAATCTCCAGCTGCTCAATGGCGGCCGGGCGGTACACGTCTGCCCCCACCAGCAGGGGCTTGCGCCCCTGGCGCTTCAGCATCACCGCCAGCTTGCCCGCCGTGGTCGTCTTGCCCTGGCCCTGCAGGCCCACCATCATGATCACCGTCGGCGGCTTCGCCGCGAAGGTCAGGGGCTCGTTCTGCGCGCCCATCAGCCGGACCAGCTCGTCGTGGACGATCTTGACGATCATCTGGCCGGGGTGGATGCTCTCCAGCACCTTCTGGCCCACCGCCGCCGCCTGCACATCGGTGATGAACTTCTGGACGACCTTGTAGTGGACGTCCGCCTCCAGCAATGCCTGACGGATCTGCTGAAGCGCGTCCTTCATGTTCGCTTCAGTCAGGCGACCCTGGCCGCGAATCGACTTGAACGCCGATTCCAGCCGTTTTGTCAGGCTTTCAAACATTGTCTTCCCGTTGTGCTCTTGCCGTGGAAAATGCCGAAAAGACAGCCCAGTCAGGCTGTCCAGCGCGGAGACAGGGCTCCCCCGCACGGAGGCAGAACTATACCAAAGCAACAGGGGGGAATGCAACCGCACCCCGCCCCCCCGGTCGGTCGGAAGTGCCCGAACCAAGGCGGATTACGCCGGGCGCGCGGCGTCCGCGCCCCCGCGCCGTGCCGGAAGGTTTTCCCCCTCCGCAATGTTATATACTATTGATTCCCAAGTTATCGCTGCGGGAATTGCGGAGCATCGGCGCGGTCAAGCGCCCCTTTACTAACCCCCGGGGAATGGTCATGGCGGATAAGTACTTGCCTGAAGACACGATAAGCGACTGGGTGGAGGCGCTGGAGAACCTCGTGGAGGACCAGGGAACCGGGGCGGCGGCGGAGCTGCTCACCCGGCTGCGCGCCGAGGCGGACACGCTGGGCGTCCCGGACATGTTCACGGCGAACACCGCCTATCAGAACACCATCCCCCCCGACCAGCAGCCCGAATACCCCGGCGACCGGGAAATGGAGCGCATCGTCAAGTCGGTCATCCGCTGGAACGCCATGGCCATGGTGGTGCGCGCCAACCGGGTGTCCGACGGCATCGGCGGGCACATATCCACCTACGCCTCGGCGGCCACGCTCTACGAGGTGGGGTTCAACCACTTCTTCCGGGGGCGCACCCCGGACCACGGGGGGGACCAGATCTATTTCCAGGGCCACGCCACCCCCGGCATCTACGCCCGCGCCTTTCTGGAGGGGCGCCTTTCCCGCCAGCAGCTCGAAAATTTCCGCCGGGAACTGGCCAAGGGCGGGGGGCTCTCCTCCTACCCCCATCCCTGGCTCATGCCGGATTTCTGGAACCACCCCACCGTGAGCATGGGCCTCGGCCCCATCATGGCCATCTACCAGGCCCGGTTCAACCGGTATCTTGAGCACCGCGGCCTCAAGCCGGCCAACGGCGGGCATGTGTGGGCTTTCCTGGGCGACGGGGAGACCGACGAGCCGGAAACGCTGGGCGCCATCACCCTGGCCTCCCGGGAACGGCTGGACAACCTGATTTTCGTGATCAACTGCAACCTCCAGCGGCTCGACGGGCCGGTCCGCGGCAACGGCCAGATCATCCAGGAGCTGGAGGCGGTCTTCCGGGGGGCCGGGTGGAACGTGATCAAGGTCCTCTGGGGCAGCGAATGGGACCCGATTTTCGCCAAGGACACCGAGGGCATTCTGGCGCGTGCCCTGGGCACCCTGGTGGACGGCGAGTACCAGAAGTTCAGCGTGGAGTCCGGCGATTACATCCGCCGCAGGCTGCTGGAGCACGAGCCGCGTCTGGAGCCGCTGCTCTCCCTGCTCACGGACCAGCAGCTCCGCAAGATCAAGCGTGGCGGTCATGACCCTCTGAAGGTCTACGCCGCCTACCACCGCGCCGTGAACCACACCGGGTCGCCGACCGTCATCCTCGCCAAAACGGTGAAAGGCTACGGCCTGGGCGAGAGCGGCGAGGGAAAGAACATCACCCACCAGCAGAAGAAGCTCAACGAGGAGGAGCTCTGGGAGTTCCGGGGCCGTTTCGGCATCCCCATCTCCGACGAGGAGATCGCCTACGCCCCGTT
>JAKPUV010000170.1 GCA_029554925.1 Candidatus Hydrogenedentota bacterium
GTCACATTGATCATGCGGGACCCGACTACCACGACATCGCTCGCGCCGAGCGTCGGGTTTGCGGCTCCATCCCCGGCGAACAGCACCTTGCCCTGCCCGATCGGAGCCCCGGCGCCCACGGAAGCGTCCCCGCCCGCGTATATCGTCACATTCTCCAGCGATGCCCGGGCAGTCAGCCC
Organism: Candidatus Hydrogenedentota bacterium; assembly: GCA_029554925.1. GTDB lineage: Bacteria > Hydrogenedentota > Hydrogenedentia > Hydrogenedentales > CAITNO01 > JAAYBR01. Next base: position 180 of record JAKPUV010000170.1, read on the forward strand.
GCCTGCGGCAGCCACCGCGTCCGCAAGCTTCGCCCCTCGGGGCAGCCTGTACGCCCCGGGCCGGGCGACCTCGCCTAGCACCACTACCTGCCCGGCGAGCTCCGGCACATACACCGTGTCGCCGTCCGCGAGCTCAAGGCCGACCGCCCCGCCCGCGAGGACCGCATCTACGTCTATCTCGAAGGCACGAGCAGCGCCTGCCTCGCCATCGCTCCCCGCGTCACGCCTGGTCACTACAACCTTCGTCCCGTCCCCGGCAGCGGCCACCCCGCCCGCGGCGGTGATCGCCTCGGCAATGCCGGCTCCCCGCTTCAGCTCGTAAGCCCCCGCACGCTGCACATGCCCGGCCACCTGCACCCGTATCCCGGCGGACGGCACCACGATTACCTGCCCCGCCACGACAGGCGGATTGGCCTTGATGTTGCCCTCATACACCAGAGATTCATCTGCGATCGCCAGGCTCAAGCCCGTCAGGTCGCCCGGCTGGCTGTCGGCGCCGGTATCAGCGCCCAGCGCGGCCTTCCCGCCCTGGCCCTCATATACCTTCACCCGGCCAAGGTCCGCCTTGCCGGTGGGCCCGCCCGCCGCAGCCAGAAGATCCATCAAAGTCGTGCCCCGCCCTGCAGGGTACACCCCAGGCCTCGCCACCTCTCCCATGATGGCAACCTGCTCCCGGGCCTCCGGCACGAATAGCGCATCCCCATCCGCAAGCAGCGCGTTGGCGTCGAGGCTCGGATCGCGCAGCAGCGCTTCGGCGTCTAAAGTGGCCGAACCAGTCTCGAATCCCCTGCGGCTGTGCACCACGGCGCCCGCGTCGGCGCCGGAGGCCACGCCCCCTGCCGCCGCCAGGGCGTCCACAACGCGTGCTCCTGAAAGCAGCTCGTACGTTCCTGGACGGGCCACTCGCCCAACCACGCTCACGTAGATCGCGCGCGAGCCGACGACTACCATGTCGCCGGGGGAAAGCTCCGGGTTGTCCTGTGCGCTGCCGGCAAAGAGCGCCCGCCCCTCGCCGATTGCGCGTTGGTCAGCCTGACCAGGCTTTCCTGCGGCGTAGACCGTAACACTATCCAAGGAAGCCCTGGCAGTAGCCCCTCCCGCCGC
>JAKPUV010000171.1 GCA_029554925.1 Candidatus Hydrogenedentota bacterium
ACTGCAGGTCGCTGAAGCCCCGCCCGCGGATGCCGATGCACCCCACGGTGATCCGCTCCGAAGGCGCGACGGTCCCGTCGCGGCCCAGGGCCGACGCGGGCACGATCATGGGCGCGGCCACCGCGGCCGCCGAGGCGGAAAGGAATCCGCGGCGCGTGAGTTTCTTCGTCATGGCAGGGGTCTCCTTGGGACTGGGGTTGGATGCAAACACGCCCGCCGCCGCCACCCCCCGCATTCTGACCCCCCGGGACGGCGGGTGTCAAGGAAAACGCCGCGGCCCACGGGCGGCCCGGAAACGCCGCGCAGAAACCGCATCCCCCGGAATCTCAAATTTGAAATTTCAGAGGCGGAAGCCTGCCGCTGTGGGAGGAGTATGGAAGCCCCCGCGCCGCGCGCCCTCCGGAAGGCCGCCGCCCCGGAGGTGTCCGCCACGAGAGACGTTTGCTCTTCGGAATCTCAAGTTTGAAATTTCCGAGGCGGAAGGCTGCCGCCCCGGGGGCCGCCCGCTTTTCGGGCCCTCAAATTTGAAATTTGAGATTCGGAACGCTTAGAGCCGCAGAGCGGGGGGCACGCGATCCCCTGCCCCTCCTCTCCGCGCCTCCGCGGCGTTGCGCCAAGAGAAGTTCTCAATAGCGCGGGAGTTTCGGGCGGTTCAGCTTGGCGTTGGGCAGGTCGAACAGCTCGCCGACCCGGGCCAGCAGGTCCTCGTCCGTAAAGGGCTTCTTCAGGAAGCCGTCGAAACCGTGGTCCTCCAGCGCCCGCGCGCCGGCCTCGTCCAGCAGCGCCGACATGCCCAGGATCCGGGTGTTGCGCGTCTCCGCGCGGTTCTTGATCCGCTCGGCGACCATCCGCCCGTCCGTGTCCGACAGGTTCACGTCGAGGATGACGAGCTGCGGGGTGTGCTCCACGACGATCACCCCGGCGTCAAAGCCCGTGGAGGCGGTCAGCACGGCGTAGACCTCGTCGCGCCCGAGAATGGACGGGATGGTGTCGAGGTAGAACGGGTCGTCGTCCAGCACGAGGACGCGGCGCTCGCTCTCCTCCAGGCGGTCCAGGGGAATGCCGTGGCTCAGCATGAACTTGCGCAGGCTCTGGTAGGGGATGCGGCGGTCGCCGCCGGGGCCCAGCCGGTAGCCGTCAATCTGGCCGAGGTCGAACCACCGGGACACGGTGTCGGCGGACACGCCGCAGATGCCGGCGGCCTCTCCGGTGGTGAACACGCGGTTTTTCATGGCGAAACGTCCTCCGCAAGGTATTCCGGATAACCCTGAAACGCGGGGTATTCGGGCCTGGACGCATTGTACCACCGGGTGCGGCGCCGGGCACAACCGGGCGGCGGGGGCAGGACAAAAAGAAGGCGCGGGGACGCCGGAATGCGTCCCCGCGCCGAAGGGCCTTCGTTTTTACTTGGCGGCGTCGCGGCGCTGTTTGAGCTCGCGCCAGGTGGTGAGGATGACCTTCTCCTCCTCGACAACCTGTTTGACCTCGGGGGAGGTGAGGGCCTCCAGCTCGGCGAGGCGCATGGGCCCGGAGCCGGTGACCTCCTTGAAGTTGTCGGAGGGGCGGGTGGCGTGGACGATGAACTGGGTGAGGCCGGGCTTCATCTCGCGGAGGAAGGCGATGATCTGGGCCTTCTTGTCGGCGGAATCCTTCACGCCGTAGCCGGTGTGGACGTCGTCGAGGACGGGCAGGCCGAGGGACCAGACCATCTGTCCAAGCCCGGGGAGCAGGGGCCCGATCTTCTCGTCCTCGGCGGCGACGTACTGGCCGTGGCCGCCGGGGGCCATGACGGGGATGCCGTACTCGGCGCCGATTTTCACGTAGCGCTCCATGAAGGGCATGGTGGCGAAGACGGTGCCCATGTGGGTGTCGAGGTGGGTGGGCCGCCAGCCCATGGTGAGGCTGCGGTCCAGCTGCGCGCGCAGCTCCTTTTCCACCTCGTCGGGCGTGGCCTTGGCGGCGACCTGCTCCACCTCGTGCCAGAGGCAGCCCTCCTCGTCCACGAGGCCGGGGACGGCGGCCTTGCCGGCCACGGGGCCCCAGCGGTAGCTTCCCCACTCGGAGGTGAGGGTGCAGTGGAGGCCGAAGTCGGACTCCGGGCGCTCCTTGGCGTACTTCACGATGTCGGGCACCCAGGGGCAGGGGAACATGATGCTGGCCGAGGTGGCCACGCCCTTCTCCATGGCCTCGATGGTGCCCACGTTCGCGTCGTGGTGCATGCCCGCGTCGTCCACGTGGAAGATCACCACCTTGGCGCCCTTGGGGAAGCCCAGGCGCTCCGCGTAGGTCTGGGCGTCCTGCGCCGGGGCCATCCCCGCCGCCATCAGAAACACACCCGCCACAAGCATCATGTCGCGCATCGTTCACTTCCTTTTTCTGTTCCGGGGACGGACCGTGCCGTCCCGCAATGCTTCCCATTTCAGTGCGAGGGCGCAGCAAGCAGCGCCCCTACAGGCGTGGCCGCGCCATCCCGATGGTTTCTATTTCAGCGTGAGTTTGACCACCCACGCGTGCCGGCAGGGGAGCTTGTCCGGCGTGAGCGCGGGTATGGTAACAGAAACAGTGTCGGCGTCCACGGCGGCGGCCAGCGGGCCGTCCAGGCCGAGCATGGACGCCTCGGCGGACTTCGCCT
>JAKPUV010000175.1 GCA_029554925.1 Candidatus Hydrogenedentota bacterium
CGCGCATGAGGGCGACCAGGGCCGCCGAGTCCACGCCGCCGCTGAGGAGCGCCCCCACGGGCACATCGGCGACGAGGTGGCGGTCCACCACCTCCCGCAGCCGCGCGCGCAGGGCCTCCTCCCATTCTTCGGGGGACTTGGGAGGCGTTTCCGCCATGTCCGCCAGCCGCCAGTAGCGCCGCACGGAGACTGCGCCGGTCTCGGCCGACCACACGGCCACATGGGCCGGCGGGAGCTGGCGGATGCCCCGGTAGAAGGTGCGCGGGGGCACGGTGTGCAGCCAGGTTAGATAGTCGTCCAAGGATTCGGTGTCCATCTCCAGGTCTACCCCGGGACACAGGAAGAGGGACTTCATCTCGGAGGCGAAACAGAGGGTGCTTCCGACGTGGGCATAGTAGAGCGGCTTGATGCCGACGGCGTCCCGCGCAAGGAACAGGCGGCGCGCCGTCCGGTCCCACAGGGCGAAGGCGAACATGCCCTCCAGCCGGTCCAGCGCCCCCTCACCCCACTCGGCCCAGGCGGCGAGGATCACCTCGGTGTCGCTGCGCGTTTCGAAGACGCGGCCCGCCGCCTCCAGCTCCCGGCGCAGTTCGCGGAAGTTGTAGATTTCCCCATTGAACACGATGGTCAGCGCGCCGTCGCGGGTGGACATGGGCTGGCGGCCCGCGGCGAGGTCAATGATGCTGAGGCGCCGGTGCCCGAGGGACACGCCGTCGGCGATGTGCGCGCCCTGGTCGTCGGGGCCGCGGTGGGCGAGGGCGTCCGTCATGGCGCGCAGGAGCGCAGCGTCCTCCCGTCCGGCGATGCCCGCGATGCCGCACATGCTAGCGGCCCTCCAGGCTTCGGAAGGCGTCCAGCAGGATCGTTTCCTCCCGGCCCCAGTTGTACTTCTCCTCGACGATGCGGCGTCCGTTTGCGCCGAGTCGGGCCGCCTCCGCGGAGTCCGTCAGCAGGCGGTGCGCGGCGTCCGCGATGGCCGCCGGGTCCGTCACGTCCACGAGGAGGCCGCAGTCGGCCTCCTCCACGATGCGGCGGACCTCCACCGCGAAGTCCGGCGCGATGACGGGCTTCCCCTCGCGCATGTAGTCGAAGAGCTTGTGCGGCATGGCCAGCGTGTGGTTCACCGGCCCCGGCTGGAAGAGGACCAGCCCAGCGGTCGCCACGGCGATGTGGGCGGGCACGGCCTCATAGGGCACCGTGGGGAGCAGCAGCAGGCTCTCCGCGAGCCCCGCCTCCTCCACGGCCCGGCGGTAGGCGGCCTCATCGCCGTAGACATACTGCCCCAGCACGACGCACCGGACTTCCGGGATCCGCCGGACCAGCAGCTTCACCGCCTCCAGCAGCTTCCATGACCCGCGCACGTCGCCGAAGACCCCCTGGTGAATCAGCACGGGTCGGCCCGCGAAGCGCTCGGCAAGTGCGGTCGGGATGTCGGCGCACGGGGGCTGGAGGGGATTGGTGTTGATGATGGTGACCCGCGGGGTGGACAGGCCCTCCCAGGGCGCCTCGAAACTCTCCCGCGTGAGAATGATGAGGTCCGTGTACCGCGCGAAGAGGCGCATGAAGCGGACCGTCAGCCAGGTCATGAACCCCTGAAGGGGTGCGGGGAAGAACTTGGCGAACTCCGTGGGGATGTGCTCGTGCATGTCCAGCACGACCCGGCCGCCGCGCAGGGCCTTTAGCGCCAGCGCGGCCACCCACGACTCCGGCTCCGGGGCGCACCAGGCGTCCGCGCCGAGGCGCATGCCCTCGCGGACCAACCGGAACAGCGCGAGAAAGCGCCGCTTTTTCGTGGCCGCCGGGGGCACGAGGACGATGCGGATTCCGTTCCCGTCCGGCTCGCCGGGTTCCGGCAGGGGGGCGTGGGTGCCCGGGGCGGGCACGGGCGCGACGGACCAGACCTCGTGGTTCGCGCGGGCGAGGCTGACGCCGATCTTCTGGTAGACCCGCTTGTCGTGGGGCTCGTGGAGCGTGTTGAGGAAGACAATCTTCAAGGTGCGTGGTCCCGGGGAATCCGCCTGTTGTCGCACCATCATACCCCGCCCATTCCCCGCAGACAAAGCGCGACGGCGAGCCGCGCCCCGTTGCGGCGCGTTGACGCGCCGCGCCCCGGGTGATAGAGTGTTGAACAAACAGGCGGGAATGAGCCGCTGGAAACCGCCCACCGCCGCCCCGGCGGGGTTGGGATCCTCCGGCAGGGAGGTCTGGACATGGCATTGCGAAGTGTGGCGTGGCTCGGGGTTGCGTGCTGTCTTCTGGCCGCCGGGACGGCGGCGGGGGAGGAGCCCAAGTGGGGGGAGGGGCTCTCGGACCGGGAACTGGCGCTCCAGCGGTGGTTCTCCCATCTGACCCACATGCAGGGGCACGGGGCCAATCCGTGGACCGGCTGGCATGACGACGGCAAGCAGTTGGACGTGACGGCGTTCCGGTACCAGTTCGCGTTCTGCGGGTACGGGTGCGCGGCGATGGCGGCGCGGACCCCGGCGTACCGCGATCTGGTCGGCCGCCAGCTCCAGGACCTCTGCGAGCGGATGGTGGACCGCCGGACCTGGTTTTACGTGACCCATTACTGGGACTACAGGGACGACCCGCCCGACCCCTGCCGCTATGAGAATGTCATGTACACGGGACACCTCACGCAGATCATGTGCCTGTACGAGCTGATGACGGGCGACACGCGTTATTCCGAAGCAGGGTGGGATTTCGTTGCAGAGGACGGGCGGAAGACGCACTACACCCTCGAAAAGGCGGTGCGTGGGCTGCACGAGCAGAGTGTGGCCAGCCCCTCGGGCGGCATCTGCTGCGAGCCGGGGCTGGTCTTCGCCGACTGCAACGCCCACAGCGCCAACTCGTTCGTCCTGTTTGACCTGCTCCACGGCACGAAATACGCCGACGCGAACCCCCGGTGGTTTGACTGGATGCGCGTGCATTTCCGGAACACGGTTCCGCTGACCCGCGAGTTCCTTTATGTCATCTACGACCAGAAAAAGAAGGTCTTCTATCCCGTGGGGGATGTCGGCGCGGACTGCTGGGCCCTCGGCTGGGGCTATCCCTGGTTCCCGGACCCCGGTTTCTTGAA
>JAKPUV010000188.1 GCA_029554925.1 Candidatus Hydrogenedentota bacterium
GAAGCTGATGTCGGAGCTGAGGTTGTTGAGCAGCCATTCAGGCAGGGGGGCGGGGGAGAGGGCGGCCTGCACGGCCCCCCTCCCGGCGCTTTCCTCGGGGAGCAGCTCCCAGAGCTGGGACTGCGCCAGCAGGGCGCGCTTTTTCATGACATTGTCGACGCTGGCCTGGAAGGCGGCGTCCTTCGGGACCAGGCCGCCCATGGCGAAGGTGTCGCGGGTGGTCCACCACGCCGCAACGAGCAGGGCGAGAGCCGCGAAAAGCACCCAGCCGCCGAAGCGTCCCGCGCGCCGGCGCAGTTCGCGGCGGCGTCTCCGCACGCTGGTTCCCGTGGTGAAGCTTCTAAGAACGTCGCTCATGGGGCTAGTCCTTCAACGAGACGGTTGTGTAGGGGCCGGGACGGCCGTTTTCATCCGGGAAGGCCACCTGCACCTTTCCGGTCTTGGGGATGAACACGGCGCTGTGCCGGGTGGCGGCGCTCCAGATCCGCGCGGGTTCGGGCGCGCTCTCGTCGGAATCCCCGAGAATGCGCTGCAGTTCGCGGTCGCCGATGATGCGCTTGCCCTCGGCCAGGGCGGCGAAGCGGGCGTAGCGCGCGGCGTCGTCGGGGGCGGCGGCGGCCGACAGCGGGTCCACGCCGGGCAGCAGCCCGTTGGTCTCCGCGCGGCGCACCGTGACGGTCGGGCCGAACTCCACCACGGCGGCGGCGGCCTTTTTTCCGTTGAAGCCCGCCACCAGCACATGGACCCCGCGCACATGGGCGAGGGCCTGAAGGTTCGCCACGGCGGTGTCCGGCTTGTCCGCGGACTGGAGCATGTCGCGCAGGAGCAGCTCCACCGGCGGGCCGTCCAGGGTCTCCGCGCCGGGGGTGACGTGGGGCAGGCGCTCCATGCAGAGCACCAGCCCCGCCTCGTTCATGCCCGAGAAAACGCCGGCGTTCCACGGGAAGCCGATCTGCACATAGGCGAGGCCCGTGTCGGGCTTCACCACCGAGACCACGGGCAGCTCGTCGCCCCAGAGCCAGTCGAGGTTCCGGGCCACCAGCAGGTCGTCCGCGCCCGCGGGGATGCCCGTGGCGGCGACCATGGTGCACAGGGGCGCGGTGAAGAGCGGCGACTTGTCCTCCAAACGCGAGAAGAGGGGGGCGGCCTGGAGGACAAGTCACCGCTCTTCACCGCGCCCCTGTGCACCATGGCCGCCGCCACGGGCATCCCCGCGGGCGCGGACGACCTGCTGGTGGCCCGCAACCTCGACTGGCCCTGGGGCGACGAGCTGC
>JAKPUV010000191.1 GCA_029554925.1 Candidatus Hydrogenedentota bacterium
GTTCTCGAACTGCGTGGCGATCATCATCTCCGTGCCCGGACGGTGGACGGCGGCCCAGCACGCGGTGATCTCGATCTCGGCGGTCTTGCCCACGTCGCGGCCGTCGCAGTGGACCTTGCGCGCCGCGTCCGACTCCAGCGACGCGCGCTGGTAGGGCCGCACGATCCACGGGGTGCCGTGGCGGTCGGAGAGAAACACGCGGGCAAACGCCGCCCGCGTCGGCGGCGGCAGGGGCGCGGAGGGGGAGGGCGGCATGGGGGGAGTCCTTTGGGGGTGGTTGGTACGGGGTGGCGGCCGCAACGTAGACGCGGCATCCTGCCGCGTTCTTTGGGCAGACGCAAGACCCAAGAACGCGGCAGGATGCCGCGTCTACGTTGCAGGCGTTCTCGCCGACTTACTTCATCAGCAGCGGAGCGGAAGACGCCCCCTACGGCAGCCAGACCTTGACGTTGGCGCGGCGGCGGCCCCATTCGAGGGCCCTCTTGTGGCTGGGGAAGTAGATGTCTATCTTGTTCGCGCCCTTCATGGCGGAGCCGCGGTCCTCGACGCGGCCGTAGCCGTAGCCGGGGATGTACATGACGGTGCCGAAGGGGTAGTGGCCGGTGTCAGCGGCGATGGTGCCTTTCTTGGCCTTGCGGCCGGAGGCGGTGATGCCGACTTTCTTGGGCTCGCCCTTGTGGGGGCCGGAGGCGACCACGGGCTTGAAGAGCCAGTTGCGCTTCCAGTTGCAGCATTTCTTGCAGGAGCAGTAGGCGGTGACGGACATCTCGCGGACGGAGGCCTTGCTGCGGTGGGAGGGCCGGGGCCCCCGGGCGCAGCCGCCGAGCAGGAGCAGGGCCGCCAGAAGGATGCAGGAGGCGAAAAACCACAAGATGTTGTGTTTCATGAGGGATAGTCTACCGGGAGTGGGGGAGAATGTCAATAGTGATCTCCGGCTTGGGGAACTGGACGGTATGGACAAGATGGACGATATGGACGCGCGCTTCGGCGCGCGGTGCCAGGCTAGAGCCTGGCGATCCCAGGGGGGCGCGGACCGGCGTCCTGCGAAAGAAAACGGCCCGCACTTGTGGGCGCGGGCCGTTTCAGGGGGCTGTGGGGGTGTCCTGTCAGAGCACGAGGTCGGGGTTTCCGGGGCCGAAGTGCTTGAGCATGACGATGGGGTCGGTCTTGCTGGGGTTGGTGATGACGACGCCCTCCTTTGCGGCGCTCTCGGAGACGAAGAACTCGTCGTGGGTGAGCTGTCCGAAGCGGATGAGGGCGGGGGACTCGATGTCCCAGGCGCCCATGGTGCCGTGACCCTGGAGGACGATGCATCCGTAAGCGGCGGCGTCGCGGACGGTGACGGTGGCGCCGGGGAGGATGGTGAGCTCCTTGGCGCTGAAGGCGTCGGACTTGTAGCAGATCCACTGGTCCACGTACCCGGCGGCTTTCATCTCGTCGAGGGGCTTCACAGGCACGGGGCGCATGAAGCGCTTGGCGGCGAAGTTGGGGTCGGTGTTCATCTCCCAGTCAATGACCTCGACGAGGTAGTCCACGTCGCCCTTGCGCTCGCCGGGGGTGTCCTTCCAGAGCAGCTCCTCGGGGACGATCTGGTCGCCCGTGAGGGACTGGTACATGGCGAAGACGTCGGAGGCCTTCTGGGGCTCGTAGGTGCAGAGGCTGCCGGGGGCGTGGAGGACGCCGGGGGGGACGTCCCAGCCGGTGCCGGGCTCGAGGCGGAAGGCCTGGGACAGGTTGGTGAGCTTGTTGT
>JAKPUV010000195.1 GCA_029554925.1 Candidatus Hydrogenedentota bacterium
AAGGGCCGTGTTTACCAGCACGGCATCGGCGCCCATCTCCATGGCCTCCGCCGCGTGGGAGGGCGCGCCGAGCCCGGCGTCCACCACCACGGGGACATTGGACTGTTCAATGATGATGCGAATCATGTCGCGGGTGCGGATGCCCCGGTTGCTGCCGATGGGCGCGCCCAGGGGCATGACGGTGGCGGTGCCCAGCTCCTCCAGCCGCTTCGCCAGCATGGGGTCCGCCTGGATGTAGGGCAGCACGGTGAACCCGTCTTTCAGGAGGGTTTCGGCGGCCCTCAGGGTCTCCACGGGGTCCGGCAGGAGAAAGCGCGGCTCGGGGGTCAGCTCCAGCTTGATCCACGGCAGCATGCCGCCGGCCCGGGCCATGCGCGCCAGCCGCACCGCCTCCTCGGCCGTGCGCGCGCCGCTGGTGTTCGGCAGGATGAGCTGCCGCTCCGGGTCAATGGCTGAAAGGATGCCCTCGGCCTCCGGGGAGGCGAGGTCCACGCGCCGCAGGGCGACGGTCACGATGTCCGCGCCGCTGGCGGCGATGGCGGCGCGCAGGGCTGCGGCCGAGGGGAACTTGCCCGTGCCGATCATCAGCCGGGAAGAGAAGCGCCGCCCGGCGATGACGAGGGCGTCGTTGTCTTTGTCAGGATTCATGGGGATTTCCGTCTGTTGGGGGCGGGGGGAAGCCCGCGCGCCGCCCGCGGCCGGGGTTCCGGATGCGGGCGGCGCAATTATAGCCCTCTTTCCCGGCCCATTCCCAGCGCCGGGACGGCGGGCCTACTCGGCGTGGGCGAAGGCGTCGCCGGGCACGGCCGCGTGCTTGACGCCCGGCCCGGACCAGAAGAGGCTCAGGGTCTCCTCGCCGCCGCTCTCGAAATACTCCACGACGACGGGGTGCAGGCCCTTTTCCAGGGCGGCGAAGGCCGTCTTCGTCTCCGCCTTGTGCAGGCCGCCGTTGTCAATGAGCAGTTCGCCGCCGAGATACAGGCGGCTGCCGTCGTTCGACCGGAGGGCCAGCGAATAAAGCCCGTTCTCCGGCGCCTTTAGAAAGCCCTCAAACCGCAGGGCGAACCCGTCCTTTGTCGGCGATTTTGAGATGTCCACGCGGTTCGCGACGCCCGTGGCGTCGGGGGTCAGGGTGGAGAGGTCCGGCAGGTCGTTCAGGGTCTTGTTGTAATACGCCCATTTCAACCCCGGGGTGACCTTTCCAGCCTGCGCCGCCTTTTGCAGCTCGTACACCTTCTCGCCGGAGAACGAGTCGAGGATCATTTTCTTGTACTCGCCCAGCTCGCCGCCGCTCTCGCGGATGGTCGTCAGGCCGTTGCGCTCGGCCACGGAGAAGAACCGGTCCACGCGGGCCTTGAACTCCGGCCGCATGGTGACCATGCTCTTC
>JAKPUV010000196.1 GCA_029554925.1 Candidatus Hydrogenedentota bacterium
CCTACCACATCGGCGGGGAGACTCTGGGCGCCCCGCACACCACGCCCTTCCCCGAGGACCTGGCGGCCATGTTCGCCCGCGCCCTGGCCGCCGGCGACCGCCATGTGGTCATGGAGGCCAGCTCCCACGCCCTCGACCAGGAACGGGTCGCCGGGGTGAGCTTCACGGCGGCGGCCTTCACCAATCTCACCCAGGACCACCTCGACTACCACGGCGACATGGACCGCTACCGGGCGGCAAAGGGCCGCCTTTTCTCCGCGGTCACGCCCGACCCGGCCGCCGAATGGCCCCGCTTCACCGTGGTGAATGCGGAGGATCCGGCGGCCCCGTATTTCCGCGGGCTCAGCGCCGTCCCCTGCCACGCCTACGGCGCGGGCGGGGACGTGCGCGCCGAGGGGGTGCGCATGCTCTTCTCGGGCACGGCGTTCCGGCTGGTCTCCCCCTGGGGCGCGGCGGACCTGTCCATCCGCCTCGCGGGCATGCACAACGTGTCCAACGCCCTGTGCGCCGCGGCGCTGTGCCTGGGCCTGGGGCTGGACGTGGCGGAGGTGGCGGCGGGGCTGGAGTCGCTGGACAAGGTGGACGGCCGCTTTGAGGCGGTGAACGCGGGGCAGCCGTTCCATGTGATCGTGGACTACGCGCACACCGACGACGGCCTGGCCAACGTGCTGCGGGCCGCGCGGGCGCTCTGCGAAAAGCGGGTCATCACCGTGTTTGGCTGCGGCGGCGACCGCGACCGGGGCAAGCGCCCGAAGATGGGCGCCGTGGCCGCGCAGTTGTCGGACTTCTGCATGCTCACGTCGGACAACCCGCGCACCGAGGACCCGCACCGGATCCTGCTCGACGTGGAGGTCGGGCTCCAGCGCGCGGGAAAGGCCAAGGGAGACGACTACCTGGTCATCGAGTCCCGCGAGGAGGCCATCCACACGGCCGTCTCGATGGCCCGTCCGGGAGACCTCGTCATGATCGCCGGAAAGGGCCACGAGAACTACCAGATCATCGGAACCGAACGGCGTCATTTCGACGACCGCGAATGCGCCCTGGCGGCGCTCAAGGCGCTCGGCCATGGATGACCGGAGGACACTGGCGGATCTCGCGGGCGCGCTCGGCGTTCCCGTGCCGGAGGGCGCGGGGGGGACGCCGCTGTCCGGCGTGTCCACCGACACGCGGACCCTCGCGCCGGGCCAGGTCTTCTTCGCCCTGAACGGGGAGAACTTCGACGGCAACCGCTTCGTGCCCGCGGCCTTCGCCGCGGGGGCCGCGGCGGCCGTGTGCTCCGCCCCGTCGCCGGGGGGGCCGTGCCTGGTGGTGGACTCCCCGCTGGCGGCGCTCCAGCAGTATGCCTCGTGGCACCGGGGCCGGGTCCGCGCGCGGGTGTTCGCCCTCACGGGCTCCTGCGGCAAGACGACGACCAAGGAGCTTATCGCGGGGCTGCTGGAGACGCGGCTCCGGGTGACGCGCACGCGGGGCAACCTGAACAACGACATTGGCTGCCCCCTCTCCCTGCTGGAGATCGGGCCGGACACGGACTTCGCCGTCATTGAGATGGGCGCGAACCACCCCGGCGAGATCGCCCGGCTGTGCGAGATCGCCCGGCCCGACGAGTCCGCCGTGACGCTGGTCGCGCCGGCGCACCTGGAGGGCTTCGGGACCATCGAGGACGTCGCGCGCGCGAAGGCGGAGATCATGGAGGGCCTGCCCCCGGACGGCGTCTTTTATGTGAACGCGGACGACCCGCGCTGCGCGGCCATGGGCGAGCGCCACCGGGGGCCGAAGGTGGTCTTCGGGAGCCGGGGAGACGTGCGGCTGCTTTCGGCGGACTTCGACGCCTCGGGCGACCTGGCGCTGGAGATTGACCCCGTGGGAAGCCTGCGCCTGCCGCTGCGGGTGCGGGCATACACGACAAACGTGCTGCTCGCGGTGGCGGTCGCCCTGCGCCACGGGGTGACGGACATCGCGGAGCCCCTGCGGGCCGCCTGCGCGCGGCTGGGCCGGTTCCAGGAGCTGCGGGTGGGGCCGCTGACCGTGCTCAGCGACGTGTACAACGCGAACCCCGCCAGCATGGCGGCCGCGCTCGACGCGCTGCGCGACCACCCCGGCGGCGGGGCGCGGATCGCGGTGCTGGGGGAAATGCGGGAACTGGGGGCGGCCTCCGCGGCATTACACAGGGAACTGGGCGCGGCGGCGGCGGCGCGGGGGGCGGACCGGGTGCTGGCCCTGGGCGAGCACGCGGCGGACATCGTGGACGGCGCGCGCGCGGCGGGGGCGGCCCTGGCGGAGGTTTTCACGGACCATGCAACGGCGGCGGCGGCGGTCTTCGGCGCGGCGGCCCCCGGCGACGTGGTGCTGGTGAAGGGGTCGCGCGGCATCCGCATGGAACTGTTCACAGAGGCGTTGAAAAGGCTTTACGGCGTGGAGTGACGCCCGCCCCGGCGAGCTGGAAAGGACGGACCGGTGTTCTATTATCTGGCGGACATGCTGATGTCCCGCTTCAGCGTGCTGAACGTGCTCACCTACCACACGGTGCGCGCGGGCGGGGCCGCGTTCACCGCGTTCGCCCTCACGCTGCTCTTCGGCCCGGCGATCATCCGCCGGCTGCGCGAGATGAAGATCGGCCAGATCATCAAGAAGGACCACGTGGCCGACCTGCACGCCCTGCACAAGGGGAAGGGCGGCACGCCCACCATGGGCGGCATCATGATCATTTTGGCGACCGTCTTCGCCCTCGTGCTGTGGGGGCGGCTGACCAACCGGCTCCTGCTCGCGTCCACGCTGGTGCTGCTGGCCCTCGGCGCGGTCGGGTTTCTGGACGACTACATCAAGCTGAAACGCAGGCACAACGACGGCCTCAGCGCGCGCGCGAAGTTCGCGGGCCAGATTCTCGTCGGGCTGGTGCTGGGCGTCTACCTGTACTTCAACCCCGTCACCGTGAGCGCCTCCGCCGTGTACCCGCGGGACATCATCGGGTGGGAGCGGCTGGAGACGGCCCTGACGGACGCCGCGGGCGGCGGCGACAGCCTGGCCGCCAGGATATGGGGGCGGTTTCCCGAGAAGGTGAAGGGCCGGCTTCTGGACGCGCGCGGCCATGAGCGGCTGGACGAGGAGGACCGGCGCGCGGTGCTGCTGGGGCTGAACGGCGTCCTGCGGGACCGCACCCTGCACAGCGCGGCGTCCTGGACGCCCGACAACCCCACGCCGGAGCTGGCGGGCTTCCTCGCGCGCGGGTTTCCGGCGCTGTCGGAGAAGGAGGTCGTGCGCGCGAACCGGCTGCTGCTGGAGGCCGCGTTTCCCGACGCGGTCGCCCAGAGCCGCCCGGACCTGCACACCAAGCTGGGCGTGCCGGGGTTCAAGGACCTGTTCATCCCCCTCGGCTTTCTCTATGTCCTGTTCGTGGTGCTGGTCGTGGTGAGCATGTCCAACGGGGTCAACCTGACGGACGGACTGGACGGGCTGGCGGCCGGGGTGTCGGTGATCTCCATCATCACCTACGCCGCCATCGCGTACATTGTCAGCCGGGCCGACTGGTCGCACTACCTCTTCCTGACCTATGTGCCCGAGGCAAGCGAGCTGTTCGTGTTCGGCGGCGCGCTGCTGGGCGCGGGGCTGGGGTTCCTGTGGTTCAACAGCCACCCCGCCGAAGTGTTCATGGGTGACACGGGCTCGCTTTCGCTGGGCGGGGCCATTGCCGCCCTGGCGCTGCTGACCAAGCAGGAGCTGCTGCTGCCCATCGTGGCGGGCATGTTCGCCCTGGAGGCCCTGAGCGTGGTGATCCAGGTGGCCTCCTTCAAGACGACGGGAAGGCGGGTGTTCCGCATGGCCCCGCTGCACCATCATTTCGAACTGCTGGGCTGGGTGGAGACGAAGGTGACCATGCGCTTCTGGATCGTCGCGCTGCTGTTCGCGCTGATGAGCCTCGGAACCCTGAAACTGCGGTGAAAGGCGGCGACACGTGGACTGGCTGGAGAAAGGACTGAAGGGAAAGCGGGCCGTGCTGGTGGGGCTGGGGCGCTCCTCCGTGGCCGCCGCGCGCCTGCTGCTGCGCGAGGGCGTGGAACCCTTCATCACCGAGAGCGCGGACGGCGACCGCTTCGCGCCGTTCAAACGGGCCTGCGACGCCCTGGGCGTCCGTTATGAGACGGACGGCCACGGCGGGGGCGTGTTTGAAAACGCCGACCTCATCGTGCCGAGCCCCGGCGTGCCTGCGGCGCTGCCCCCGCTGGAGGCGGCGCGGCGGCGCGGGGTGCCCGTGGCGGGCGAACTGGAGCTGGCGGCGCGGTTCTGCGCGTCGCCGATGCTCGCCGTGACCGGCACCAACGGCAAGACGACGGTGACGGAGCTGCTCCGGTGCATGGTGGAGGCCTGCGGAAAGACGGCGGCGCTGGCGGGCAACAACGACACCCCCCTCTCGGAGGTTGCCCTGCTGCCCGAACCGCCCGACTGGGCGGTGGTGGAGGTGAGCAGCTACCAGATGGAGACGGCGGACCGGTTCCACCCCCGGGTGGCGGCGGTGCTGAATGTGACACCGGACCACCTGAAGCGCCACGGCACCATGGAGGCCTACGCGGCCATGAAGGCGCGGGTCTTCGCCCGCCAGGGCGCGGGCGACGCGGCGGTGCTGAACGCCGCCGACCCGCGCGTGGCGGCACTGCCGGTGCCGGAGGGGGTGCGGCGGGTGCCGTTCGGCGCGGCGGGCCCGCTCGCGGACGGCGTGTGGACCGAGGGCGGCGCGGTGTTCCTGGGCGGGGAACGGGTGATGGACCCCGGCGACAACCCCCTGCCCGGGGCGCACAACCTGGAGAACGTGATGGCGGCGCTGGCGGTGATGGCGGGCGCGGGCCTGCCGCTGGACCGCGCCGTGGCGGCCCTGCGCGGGTTCCGGGGGGTGGAGCACCGCATCGAGTTCGTGCTGCGCGACCCGGAGCGCGGCTGCGACTACTACAACGACTCCAAGTCCACCAACGTGGACAGCCTGCGCGTGGCCCTGGAGAGCTTCGACCGCCCCGTGGTCCTCATCGCGGGCGGGCGCGGCAAGGGCGACGACTACCGGCCCCTGCGGGAGACCGTGCGCCGCCGCGCGGCCCGGCTCGTGACCATGGGCGAGGACGCCCCGGCCATCGAGGAGGCCTTCGGGGACGTGGTCCCCTCGGAGCGCGCGGCGGGCATGGACGACGCGGTGGCGCGCGCGCGCGCGCTGGCCGCGCCGGGGTGGGCGGTGCTGCTGTCGCCCGCCTGCGCCAGTTTCGACCTGTACAACAATTTTGAGGAGCGGGGCCGCGACTTCAAGCGCGCGGTGCGCGCGGCGTGCGGCCTTCCCGCGGAACCCGCCCCGGAGAACGCGCCATGATCCGACACGCGACAACGGCCCTGATTCTGACCGTGCTCAGCCTGTGCGCCCTGGGGGCGCTCATGGTGTTCAGTGTGTGCACGGTGCACACGGGCGGCATGTGGACCTTCGTGAAGCACCTGATCGCCATGGGGGTCGGGCTCGCGCTGTTCACGTGGCTGCTGCACAGGGACTACCACAAGCTCGGCGAGCCCCGGGTGTTCCTGGGCATGATCGTCGTCTCGGTGGCCCTTCTTGCGCTCGTGCTGCTGGTGGGAAAGGTCACCGACGGCGCCACGCGCTGGATCAAGATCGCGGGGTTCAGCCTGCAGCCGTCCGAGCTGGCGCGGGTGGCCCTGATCGTCTTTCTCGCCGTGAAGCTCACCCAGTACCAGAACCGGGTCCGTAACTTCGTGATGGGCTGCTTCTTTCCCATGGTCACCGCCTTTGTCTTCTCGCTGCCCGTGGTGGCGCAGCGCGACGCGGGCATCCCCTTCATGATGCTGCTGACGGCCGGCGTCATGGTGTTTGTGGCGGGGGCGCGCTGGAGCCATCTGGCGGGGGCGGCGGCGGTGGGGGCCGGGTTCATCTACGCGCTGGTCAAGTTCGCCCCCCACCGCCTCGAGCGCGTGATGGTCTTCCTCGACCCGTGGTCGCACCGCGAGGACGGCGGGTGGCAGCTCATCCAGTCCATGTCCGCCTTCGCGCAGGGGGGCATGTTCGGAAAGGGGCCCGGGGCGGGCGAGCAGAAGCTCGGCTACCTGCCCGCCGACCACACGGACTTCATCTTCGCCATGATCGGCGAGGAGCTGGGGTTCGTGGGCACCCTGCTGACGGTGCTGGCCTTCCTCGTCCTCGCGTGGGCGATGCTGCGGATCGCGCTGAACGCCCCCGACATGTTCGGCACAATGCTGGCAACGGGGTTCTGCGTGATGATCTGCGCCCAGGCCTACTTCATCATCGCGGTCAACCTGTGCCTGCTGCCGACCAAGGGCCTTCCCCTCCCCTTCGTCAGCTACGGCGGCACGTCCATCATGGTGTGCCTCGCCGCCGCGGGGATTGTGGCGAACATCGGGTCGCAGGCCGCCGCGGCGCAGGGGGTGCAGACCCCCAGCGTGCACACGGCGCCCCTGCGCGGCGGGCCGATGCAGGCGGGCGCGTGAGCGCCGCCGGAAAGGAGGCGACGCCATGCGCGTCATGATCACCGGAGGGGGCACGGGCGGGCACACCTCCCCTGCCGTCGCCATTGTTGAGGAGCTGCGCCGCCGCGACCCGCGCCTGCTCATCCGGTGGGTGGGCCGCTCCGGGGGCATGGAGGAGACGGTCAGCCGAAACGCGGACGTGCCGTTCCGCGGTGTGCCCGTGGAGGGGTGGCCCCGGCGGAAGACGCCGCGCATGGCGTGGACGCTGGCGAAGCTCGCCTGGTGCGTGTTCCGCTGCGCCCTTCTGCTGCGCGCGTTCCGGCCCCGGGCCGTCGTCGGCGTGGGCGGCTATGTCTCCCTGCCGCTCGTGTGGGCCGCCCAGCGCATGGGCATCCCGACCTTTCTCCACGAGCAGAACAAGCGGCTGGGCATGGCCAACCGCCTCTGCGCCGCCCGCGCGACGCGCCTGTTCCTGAGCTACCCCGACACCATCGGCAACTTCCCCGCCGGCCGCGCGCGGGTCGTGGGCAACCCGGTCCGCTCGGGCTTCATCAGTGTCCCGCCGCGCGAAGAGGCGCTGGCGCGCTTCGGGCTCACGCCGGGGGTGCCCGTCGTGCTTTCCTGCGGCGGCAGCCAGGGCGCGCGCACGCTCAACCGCGCCCTGTCGGAGCTGGTGGGGCGTTTCACGCCGGGCGAGCTTCAGTTTCTCTGGATGACCGGCAAGTCGGACGCCCCGGCGGCGCGGGAGACCGCGGCCAAGGCCGGGCCGCATGTCCACGTGTTTCCGTTCATCGAGGACATGCCGGCGGCCTGCGCCGCCGCCGATCTCATCGTGAGCCGGGCGGGCGCGTCAAGCACCGCGGAGATCGCGGTGCTGGGCAAGCCGTCCATCCTTGTGCCCTACCCCTTCGCCACGGACAACCACCAGGAGCACAACGCCCGGGCCTTCGAGGAGGCCGGGGCGGCGGTACTGGTGAAGGACGCCGACTGCACGGCGGACCGGCTGGAGGCGCTGCTCCGGGGGCTGCTGGCCGACCCGGACCGCCGGGCGACCATGGGCGCGGCCGCGGTGACCCTGGCCCACCCGCTCGCGGCGGAGACCATCGTCGAGCAGATCATCTCCGACGTCTACGGCGGCGGCGCGGAGGAATAGCCCCACCCGCGCCTATTCCGGCAGCAGCCGCAGGGTATGCCGCCGTCCCGCCTCGACCTCCTCACGCGTGAAGCGGGCCCGGCGCGTCTCCCCCGCCATAAACAGCGGGGCCTGGTCGTCGTAGTGGGGGCTTTTCCAGTGGCCTGAGTTGCCCGTGGGCAGCACGAGACGCACGTCCGGAACGCCCTCCCCGGAGAAATCCACCACGCGGCGGGTCGAGGGCCCCCCGATGACCTCGTGGTTGCCGCGCGTGCCCAGTCCGGCCATGTTGTTGATGGTGTGCCGCGCGCCGGAGGCGGGGAAGGGCCCGATGTTGAAGGGTGCCCCCAGCACGGGCAGATACCCGAAGGGATGACGGAAGGTCATGGTGTGGACGTCGCCCCACTTCCACTCTCGGGGGCTCGCGCCGAGCCGCCGCTCCAGGGCGGACACGGCGGCGCGGAAGGCCCGGTGCAGGATATCCCCCCGCGTCTCCACGGCGGCCGTCCCGCGATCGTCCCAGAAGGGGGAGTCCTCCCGGGCGATCAGATACCGCAGGAACATCCAGCACTCGGGCAGGGCGGCGTAGTAGTCCAGCGCCTTCTCGTCGCCAAGCTCGTCCACCAGCGCCTCCCGGACGATGTGCTCGCAGAGATAGGCGAAGACCGCCGCGCCCGGCGACGCGGCGTTGTGCCGCAGGTCCCACGCCTCCAGCAGTTCCAAGGCCTCGGCCTCCACCCGGCCCAGGGTGTCCCGGCGTGTGCGCAGCAGGGGCAGCACGGCGGCCAGCACCGGCGGCGCGGTGTAACTCCGGTCATCCATCTGCAGGGCGAGCGCGCCCTCCGCATCCCACTTCTCCCGTTTCTGGATCTCCTCCCGGATGAGGGCGGCGCGGTCGGGCGGCTCCCAGTTTCCCTGAAGGTGAGGCAGTGGACCGACGGGCTTCACGGTGCTCAGATTGTTCGCCGTGACGATGAATCCGCATGCGGGGTTCTTGAGCTGGGGGTTCTGCGCGAAAGGCAGAAAGCCCAGCGGGTCGTCGCGGCCCGAGGCCCCGTCGAGCAGGGACTTGTGGTTGACGTGCTCCGGCCGGACCACAATCTTGCCCGCAGCCCACCAGGCGATGTTGCCCTCCGCGTCGGCGCAGGAGACGTTCAGGCCGGGCGAGGTGACCAGGGCGACGCCCCGCTCGAACTCGTCCAGGGTTGTGGCGCGGTTCAGCGCGTGGAGCGCCTCCATGTCCGTGTAGGGCACCTGCTGCCAGACCCAGCTCATGCTGATGTCGGGGCCGGTGTACCCGTTCACAAAGCGGAAGAAATCCGTGACCACCGGGCCGTGCGGTGTGACGCGCACATCAAAACGGACGTCGGGGCCAAAACGGACCTCGATGGTCTGCGGGACCGTTTTCGCCGCCGTCCATTCCCCTTTGTGCATGACGCGGCCCGGGTCCGCCGGGTCGAACTGCTCGCGGAAGAGGTCTATGTCGTCGTTGCAGAACATGGTGAGGCCCCAGGCGAGGCGGGGCGTGTGCGCGATCAGGGCCAGCGGGATCGGGGGCAGGTACAGCCCGTAGTTGTCCACGTCCCCAAAGGTGAGGTGCGCCTCGTACCAGATGCTGGGGTTCGTGAAGCCGATATGCGGGTCGTTGGCCAGCAGCGGTTTTCCCGTGGCCGTGCGCGACGGGCCGAGCACCCAGGAGTTGCTGCCCAGCGCGCCGCCCCACAGGGCGTTCACGGCGAGGAGCGCGTCCGCCAGCGCCCGGGCCGTGTCCTGCGACGCGGACCCGGTCCGCTCCCGCCCCGGCAGCGGCAGCGGGTGCTCCCGCACCCAGGCGGCGGCCTCCTCCGGCGTCTCCATGATCGTCTCCGGCGCCTCCTCCAGGGCGTAGCCCGGGAAGAGCAGGTCCACTGGCAGGTCCGGATGGCTTTCGCGCAGGATCGAGGAAAACACGTCCACGCGCAGGGCGTCCGCGAAGGTGATGGGGAGAATCGCCGCCACGGTCAGGCTGTCCGCGAGGGTGAACGGGCGCGGCGTGATGCCCAGCACGGCGAACTCGAAAGGCAGGGGGCCGTCGGCCTGGAAGGCGTTCACCCCGGCGCAGAAGGCGTCGGCCACCGCCGCGACCTCCGGGCTTTCCGCGTGGATGCGGCGGGCGGTCTCCTCCGCCCGGTCGCGCAGGAGGAACATGCGCGCCAGCCGGTCTATCTTCACCAGCGGGGGCCCGAGCAGGGCCGCCAGCTCGCCCGAGGCCGCGCGGCGCATCAGCTCCATCTGGAAGAGGCGGTCCTGGGCCATGGCGTAGCCGAGGGCGAAATGGGCGTCGGCCTCGCTCTCCGCCCGGATGTGCGGCACCCCCCACTCGTCGCGGATGATCTCCACCGGCGCGGCCACCGCCGCGCGGAACTCCCCGTCCATCGGGGGGATGTCCCGCTGCGCCGCGCGGTTCACCCACACCGCGGCCGCCCCGGCCAGCGCGGCCAGCAGCGCGGCCGCGCACACCGCAAACACAAGAAGCCGTCTTGCCCACCGTTTCATGGCACCGGACCCTCTCTGGCCTGCGGCATGGTACCCCATGCCGCAGGACGGTTGCCATGAACGCGCGGCGTCCCCCCGCCAGGTTGACCTCCGCGCGGGGATTGCCGCACAATGGGGCCGGCCGGGCACGGCCCAAGGAAAGGCGCGCTGCATGGAGTCATCACGTCGGGACTTTCTGAAAATCGCGGCGGCGGGTCCGGTGGCGGCGGCCGCGGGGGCGCGCGGCGACGAGGCGAAGGTGGACGGGATGTCGGGGGCGACCCAGAAGTACCGGGAGGCGGCGGGGCTGGACAAGCTGAAGGGGGAGCTGCCGAAGGGGAAGATCGGCTCCATGACCCTGAGCCGGATCATCATCGGGAACAACCTGATCGGCGGGTGGGCGCATTCGCGCGACCTGATCTATGTGCCCGACCTGCTAAAGGCCTACCACACGGACCCGAAAGTGTTCGAGACCCTGCACCTGGCCGAGGCCGCGGGCATCGACACCATGTGCGTCATCAACGCGCAGGCGGACCTCTACCGGAAGTACCGCGAGAACGGCGGGAAAATCCAGACGATCTGCCAGACCTACCCGAAGCCGGACGATGTCACGGGGGACATTGACCTCGCCATAGACAACGGCTTCACCACCATGTACATCAACGGCGCGGTGGGCGACCGGCTGACCCGGACCCACCGGCTGGACGTGATCGCGGCGGCCATCGAGCACATCCGCAGACAGGGGTATCCCGCGGGGATCGGCGCGCACTCCGTGCAGGTGCCGATGGCCTGCGAGGCCGCCGGCATCGTGCCGGACTACTACGTCAAGACCTTCCACCACGAGAACTACTGGTCCGCCATTCCGCGCGAGAACCGGCGCGAGTTCACCGTGGACGGGCATCCCCAGCCGGGGCACAACGACTGGCACGACAACATGTTTGACCTCTTCCCCGACCAGACGGAGGAGGTCATGGGAAAGGTGAAGGCGCCGTGGATCGCCTTCAAGGTGCTGGCCGCCGGGGCGATCCACCCGCGGGACGGCTTCAATTTCGCCTTCCAGAACGGCGCGGACTTCCTGTGCGTCGGGATCTTCGACTTCCAGATCGTGGAGGACGTGAACATCGCCATTGACGCGCTGGCCGCCAACAGGGAGCGTCAGCGCCCCTGGTACGGCTAGCGGCGGGCCGTCCCCCCCGCCGCGACGAGGGCATCGGCGATGATCTCCGCTTTCCAGCGGATGGCGTGCTGGTGCAGGTGGCACAGGTCCCGGAAAACACCGGTTCCGCCGGTGATGTGCTCGTGCACGGGAACCCACCGCCATCCCTCCGAATGGCAGAGGCTTTCAAGCCCCTCGTTAAGCAGGTCAACCGTCCTCCGCGCCGCCGCCCAGTTCATCCAGGTGTTCTGCCAGTGAGCCGCGGCGTCGTAGTCAAACCACACACGGTCGGCGGCGTCAAGAGCCGGACCGGGCGCCGCGGCGCCGCAGACCAGGATGGAGACCCCGTGCGAGGCGAGCACGCGGCCCAGGAGGCGCAGGTTTGCCACGGGCAGGCGCTCCACATCCATGCGCGCCGTTTCAGGGAGCACGAACAGGGGCGCCGTCAGGCGCGCCAGCCGGGACCTCCGGAGAAGGGTGCGGAAGGCGTGCTTCTCCGTGGTTTCCCACAGAAGGGGAAGCAGCTGGAAGACATCGTTCACCCCCTCGTAAAGCACAACCACATCAGGGTCCAGGTGGAGAAACTCCGCCGCCTTGGAAAGCTGGAAGGCGGTGCAGGTGCCGGAAATGCCGCAGTTGAAGACCTCCACCTCCACCCCGGGCAGACGCTCCCTGAGAATCTGCTCCAGCAGCGCTGGATAGGTGGTTTGTCCGGTTTCGCCCTCCTCCGTCGTGGATCCTCCGACACAAAGGATGCGAAAGACGCCCTCCGGTTTCGGAACGGCGAAATCCCGGTCGCGGTAGCCGAAGTTGTTCGTGTCCAGCACCATGCCCCGCGAGGCGCCCCGGGAGCCGGTCAGATGCTTCTTGTACCGGAACCACGGGGTCTCCCAGGGGGTGTCTTCCGGAAGCGCGACATCCATGGGAAGCAGGGGCGCATAGACGTTCAGAAAGACAAACGCCGCGGCCGTTTTTTCGAACGCTGGAAGGGGCGCGGCGGCCACGTCGGGCGCCGGGAAGTCCGGCGGCGTCAGGCCGGCGGACGAAGAGTCCACGGGCTCCGCCGCCGCGCGCGCGGCGGCGGCAAGCTCCCGGAAATAGCCCGCCAGGTCCGCCGGGCGTCCGGGGAGCCACGCCTCGTCGGAAGGGTGTCTCAGGGAGTGCCGGAGAAGGGTGGCCATCCAGTAGTCCCCGCTCACATGGAACACGTTCCCTTCGGCGTTCACCGAGACGGCGAGTTCGGCGTGGGTCCGGCAGAACTCGTCCCTCGTTTCATCGCCAAGTAGGGCGCCGTAAGCCTTTGCGCGCACCTTGCGCGCCTCCAGGCTCATGTCCGGGGGATAAGAGACCTCCCAGTGCTCCTGCGGGGGGGGCGGGGTCATCGTCCGGTCTGCGCGCAACTTCCCTGCGGCGTCCACCGTCAGCACATGGTTGGCGGGCACGAACGGCCGCCCCGCCCCGTTTTCGGGGGACGGCGGCGTGGGCGGCTCCGTTCCGTTCCGTTCCGCCTGAATCCAGGGACTGGCCTGCTGCCGGTGTTTCTCCAGCATGCCCGCCCCGAGTTCACCGAGGATAAGCGCCGCCGCGCACCACAGCAGGAAAACGCCCCCCCAGATCGTTGCCCGCCACAGCGTGCGCCATTTTCGTGGATGTTCGTCCCCGAGACTCATGGCGGCATGATAGCACACTCCCTTTTTCCTTCCCGGACGGCGCGGAACGGTTCCCGGCGGGTTCTCTGGTATCATGTTTCCGGCCAGCCACGCCCGCTCCGGGGCCAACCCAGAGGATCCCCCCCATTGACGACGCTTCGCGACATATTGCTGTCTGAAATCCTGCCCTCGGTGGAGAAGCCCTCGCGGTATCTCGGGAACGAGCTGCACTCGGTCCACAAGGACCCCGCGTCGGTGAAGCTCCGCATCGCGCTGTTTTTTCCCGACGTCTATGAGCTTGGGCTGGGCAATCTGGGGCTCCACCTCCTCTACCACCTGCTGAACGGCATGGAAGACGTGTGGGCGGAGCGCGCCTACACGCCCGCGCCGGACCTGGAGGCCGTCCTCCGGAAACGCGGCCTGCCGCTGTTCCTGCACGAGTCGAAGGAGCCGCTGGGCACCGCCGACGCCGTGGGCTTCAGCCTCCAGTCCGAGCTTACCTGGGTGAATGTCCTGAACGCCATGGACCTCGCCGGGTTTCCCGTGCGGTCGGCGGAGCGCGCGGACGACGCGCCGCTCTTCTTCGCGGGCGGCCCCACGGCCACCAATCCGGAGCCGCTGTCGCCTTTCCTCGACTTCTTTGTGATGGGTGACGGCGAGGAGGCGGTGGTGGAGATTGCGCGCGCCCTGATGCCCCTGCGCGCCGCGCCGCGCCGCCGGCGGCTGGAGGCGGTGGCGGAAATTCCCGGCGTGTATGTCCCCGCGCTGCACCCCGTGGAGATGGTGGACGGGCAGCCCTTCGCCGACGCCCGCGTGAAGATCACGCGGCGCGTGGTGGGCGACCTGGGCCGCGCCCCCGTGCCGGAGCACTACATCGTCCCCTACACCCAGCTCGTCCACGACGGCCTCGCGCTGGAGGTGCTGCGCGGCTGCACGCAGGGGTGCCGGTTCTGCCACGCGGGCATGACCACCCGCCCCGTGCGCGAGCGCGCCCCGGAGGAGGTCGCCGAGCGGATCGGCGGGCTTCTCGACGCCACGGGCCTCGAGTCGGCCACGCTGGTCTCCCTGTCCACCTGCGACCATTCGCGGGTGCGCGAGCTGGTCGGCGGCGCGATGCGCGCCGCGCGCGGGCGCAATGCCTCCGTGTCCCTGCCGTCGCTGCGGCTGGACAGCTTCGCCGTCGGGCTGGCGGATTTCGTGTCCGGCGTGCGGCGCAGCGGCCTCACTTTCGCCCCCGAGGCGGCCACGGACCGCCTGCGCGCCGTGATCAACAAGAACATCCCCGACGCCGCGCTGCTGGCCATGGCGGAGGAGGTCTTCCAGCGCGGCTGGGAGCATGTGAAGCTGTACTTCATGATCGGCCTGCCCACGGAGACGGAGGAGGACGTGCTGGCCATCGCGGACCTGTGCGCGCGCATGCTCGCCGCGGGCCGCCGCTTCCGCCGCGACGGCATGCTGCG
>JAKPUV010000202.1 GCA_029554925.1 Candidatus Hydrogenedentota bacterium
GGGGCGCAGAACATCCCGGCGGCCCGGGCGAACCTGCTGCCGCAGGTCTCGGCCGGGGGCACCTATGTGTCCATGGACAAGGAAATGTCCTCGGCCGTGCAGCCGCAGCGCACACTGACGGGTGCGATCACGGTGACCCAGCTCATCTACGACGAGATGGCCCATGCGAACGTGGAGATCCAGAAGCGCCTCCAGGCGGCGTTGGAGCAGGAGCAGGCCGGGCTGGAGCTGGATGTGGCGAAACTGGCGGCGGACGCCTACCTCAACGTCCTGCGCGCGAAGACCTACGAGGGCATTCAGAAGGGCAACCTGAGGCGCACCCTCGAAAACCGGCGGCTCGCCGTGCTGCGCCGCGACGCCGGCATCGCCGGACCCGCGGAGGGGTACCGCTGGGACGCTGAGGCGGCCCAGAACCGCATCGAGATGGTGAAGGCGGGGAGCATGCGCCGCGCGGCAGAAATCCAGTTCAACCGCGTGCTCAACCGCGACCAGGAGGCCCTTTTCGCCGTCGAGGAGGTGAACGTGGACGACGCGCTCCTCCTGTCCTGCGACGCGGACTTCGCACCCCTGCTTGCCGACACGGCGCGCGCGGGGGAGGTGCGCGCTTTCCTGGTGCGCCGGGGGCTGGAGGAGGCGCCCGAACTGCGCCAGCTCGACGAGGCGGTGAAGGCGCAGGGGCGGTTCTACACGGCCACCCTGCGGAAGTACTACCTGCCGACGGTGGGGCTCCAGTGGGAGACCAAGCATAAATTTGGCGCGTGGGGCGAGGGCGCCCAGGGCGGTTTCCAGACCATGGTGGTGCCTGGCATGCCGGACTACTCGTGGACCGTCGGCGTGAACGCCTCCCTGCCGCTCTACGCGGGCGGCAAACGGAAGGCCGAGCGCATCCAGGCCCGCGAGACGGTGGAGCAGCTCAAACTCAAGCGGACCGCCGTGGCCCGGAAGCTGGAGCAGCGCATCCGCACGGCGGCGCAGATGGCCGGGGCCTCCCGCATCAACATCGGCCAGG
>JAKPUV010000207.1 GCA_029554925.1 Candidatus Hydrogenedentota bacterium
GGGGCGCAAGTGTTTGCACGACAGCGGTTTTGTGTGCTAAAATGTGCGTCCCTTGCGCCCGAAGTCTGTTTTTGCGGCGGGCGCGCGGAAGAGGGACGCCAAAGAGCATGCGCCGCCGCGCGCGGCATGGTTTCTGAAAGGAGATTTTCCCGTGAAAAAGGACATTCATCCGGCCAACTACCGCGAGGTGGTTTTCATGGACGTGGGCGCGGGCGCCCAGTGGCTGACCAGGTCCACGATCAAGACCGAGAAGACCATCGAGCTGGACGGCAAGACGTACCCCCTCCACACGGTGGACATTTCCAGCGCGTCGCACCCGTTCTACACGGGCAAGCAGAAGTTTGTGGACAGCGAAGGGCGCGTGCAGCGTTTCCAGAAGAAGTTCAAGTAGTCCGCGCCGCCCTCCGCCATGGACACCCCCATGCGTGACAGGCTCCGCTCCGTGGCGGAGGAGTACGACCGGCTTTCCGGGGAGATGGCCTCCCCGGAGATCGCCATGGACCCCCAGCGGTACATGAAGCTCGCCCGGCGTCATGCCGAAATGTCCGCCATCGTCGCCGCTTTCCGCCAGTACGAGCGCTCCGAAAACAGCCTGGAGGAGGCGCTTGCCCTGCTGGAGGCGGAGTCGGAGGAGGAGATGCTGGCCATCGCGCGGGAGGAGCGCGATCTGGCGCGCGCCGACCTGGCGCGGCTCGAGGGGGAACTGCGCGTCCTGCTGGTCCCCAAGGACCCCCTCGACGAGCGCAACACCATCGTCGAAATCCGCGCGGGCACCGGTGGCGAGGAGGCGGCCCTGTTTGTGGGCGACCTGTTCCGCATGTACAGCCGCTACACGGAGGTGCGCGGGTGGCGCGTGGAGGTCCTCAGCTCGAACGCCACGGGGCTGGGCGGCTACAAGGAAATCACCTTCCAGGTCACCGGCGACGCGGTGTACAGCAGCCTCAAGTGGGAGGGGGGCGTCCACCGGGTCCAGCGGGTTCCGGAGACGGAGGCTCAGGGCCGCATCCACACCTCCGCCGTCACGGTGGCCGTGCTGCCGGAGGCGGAGGAGGTGGACGTCCAGATCGACCCCAACGACCTCCAGATAGACGTGTACCGCTCCGGCGGCCCCGGCGGCCAGAGCGTGAACACCACGGACTCGGCGGTGCGGGTGACGCACAAGCCCACCGGGCTCGTGGTGATCTGCCAGGACGAGAAGTCGCAGCACAAGAACAAGGCCCAGGCCCTGCGCGTGCTGCGGGCGCGCCTGCTCGACATGAAGGTGCGCGAGGAGGAGGAGCAGCGCGCCGCCGCCCGAAAGAACCAGGTGCGCTCCGGCGACCGCAGCGAGAAGATCCGGACCTACAACTACCCGGAAAACCGCGTCACGGACCACCGCATCCATCTCTCCCTCTACAAGCTCAAGCAGGTGCTGGAGGGCGACCTCCAGGACCTCATTGACGCCCTCACCGCCGCCGACCGCGCGGCCCGCCTCACGGAAGCCACCTGACCATGGCCGCCCCGCTGGGCGAAACCCTGCGCCGGGCGGAGGAGGCGTTGCGGACGGTGTCGGACTCCCCCCGGCTTGACGCCGAAATCCTGCTGGCGCACGCCGCGGGACTGAACCGCGCCGGGCTCCTTGCCCGGTTGCGCGACACGGCGGACTGCCCCGGGTTTGAGGGCCTGCTGGCCCGGCGTCTTGCCCATGAGCCGGTGGCCTACATCCTCGGGGAAAAAGAGTTCTTCTCTCTCCCGTTTCACGCTTCCCCGCCCGTCCTGATTCCGCGGCCGGAAACGGAGCACCTGGTGGAGACGGCCCTGGAGCGGGTAAAGGAGGGGAGGGGCGCGAAGCCCCGCATTCTCGATCTTTGCACCGGCACCGGCTGCGTGGCCGTCACGCTGGCGCGCAACCTGCCGGAATGCCGTATGACCGCCACGGACATCCATCCCGCCGCCCTTGCACTGGCCGCACGGAACAGTGCCCGCCACGGTGTCGCAGTGTCCCTGTTCGCCGGGGACCTGTTCTCCGCCCTGCCGGAAAACGTGGAGCCCTTTGACGGTGTTGTGTCCAACCCGCCCTATGTGGAGGAGGGGGACTGGGCGGAACTGGCGGAAGACATTCGGTTGTATGAGGACCGGGCCGCCCTCGTGGCGGGGGACGACGGACTAGACCTCATCCGGCGGATTGTGTTGGAGTCACGGGACTGTCTGCGTCCGGGCGGCTGGCTGGCCCTGGAAATCGGTGAGCGGCAATACCCGTCCGTCGAGACCCTCCTTCAGGACGCCGGATACACCGGCATCCGGCCCACCCACGACCTGGCGGGGATTCCCCGGGTGATATCGGCGGTTCTGCCGGAATGACCCCTGCACCGGCCCGCACCCCGTTTCCGCTCCGCGCGCTGTCGTGCTATGCTTTCTGGAGAAAGGGGACCGCCGCCCATGAGTGACCCGACCGCACAGGCAAGAAAGATGCAGGACCATCCGGAGGAGGAGCGCCCCAGGGAGCGTCTTGTGAACGCGGGCGCGGGGGCGCTGAAGGACGCCGAACTGCTCGCGATTCTGTTTCGGACGGGGTTCCGCGAGATGAACGCCCTCCTGCTGGCGGAGAAGCTCCTGGTGGAGTTCCAGGGCTTGCGCGGCGTGGCCCGCGCCTCCCTGCAGGAGCTTCAGGGGGTGAAGGGGGTGGGGCGGGTAAAGGCCATCGAGATCAAGGCCGCCCTGGAGCTGGGCATGCGCCTGGCAACCCACCACAGCCGCAACGCAAAAGACCGCATGGACCGTCCGGACGCCGTGCACGAATACCTCAAACACACCTTCAAGGAATACGAGACGGAGCATTTCAAGGCGCTGCTGCTCAACACAAAGAACGAGCTGCTGCGCGTGGTCGAGATATCCCACGGGGGGGTGGACGAGACCGTGGCCGCGCCGCGCGACGTGTTCCGTCAGGCCGTGCGCGAGGGGGCCTCGGGTGTGGTCGTCGCGCACAACCATCCCAGCGGCGACCCTGAGCCGAGCCGGGCGGACCTGATGCTCACCCGCCGCCTGAAAGAGGCGGCGGACATCATCGGCATCCGCTTCCTGGACCATGTGATTTTCGGCGACGGGCGCTATGTCAGTCTCAAGGAGCGCGGCGAAATGTGAAAAGCCCCCGGCTCGGGGGAACCGGGGGCAGGAACGGAGAGGGGAGGGCGTCACACGACGTAGGTGGACGCGGCCGTGTTGCCGCCGCGCCCGGTCCAGTTCGTGTGGAACCACTCGCCGCGGGGCTTGTCCACCCGCTCGTAGGTGTGCGCGCCGAAATAGTCGCGCTGGGCCTGGAGCAGGTTGGCGGGGAGTCGCTCCGACCGGTAGCCGTCGAAGAAGTTCAGGGCCGACGCAATGGCCGGGATCGGCACGCCCATCTCCACCGCCTTGGAGACCACACGCCGCCACGACGCCTGCGCCTTCGTGATGACATCGGCGAAGAACGGGTCGAGCAGGAGGTTTTCCAGGTCCGGGTTGCGGTCGAAGGCCTCCTTGATCTTGCCGAGGAAGACGGAGCGGATGATGCAGCCGCCGCGCCACATGAGCGCGATGCCGCCGTAGTTCAGGTTCCAGCCGTAATGGGCGGCCGCCGCGCGCATGAGCTGGTAGCCCTGCGCGTAGCTGACCAGCTTGGAGGCGTAGAGGGCCTGCCGCAGGTCGTTCACGAAGGCGTCGCGGTCGCCGCTGAACGCCGTCCCCTGGGCGGGGAACATCTTGGCGGCGCGCACGCGCTCTTCCTTCAGCGCCGAAAGGCAGCGGGCGAAAACCGCCTCGCCGATGAGCGTGAGGGGCTGCCCCTCGTCCAGGGCGGCGATGGCCGTCCACTTGCCCGTGCCCTTCTGGCCGGCCGTGTCCAGGATCAGGTCCACCACCTCGTTTCCGTCCTCGTCCTTGTAGCCAAGGATGTCGCGGGTGATCTCGATGAGGTAGGAGCAGAGCTCCGCGTTGTTCCAGTCCGCGAAGACCTTGTGCATTTCGGCGTTCGTCAGGCCGAGGCCCTGGCCCATGAGCTGGTAGGTCTCGCAGATCATCTGCATGTCGCCGTACTCAATGCCGTTATGGACCATCTTGACAAAGTGGCCCGCGCCGCCCTCGCCAACCCAGTCGCAGCAGGGCTCGCCCGCGTCCGTCTGGGCGCAGATGGTCTGGAAGATGTCCTTCACATGCGGCCACGCCGCGGGAGAGCCGCCGGGCATCATGGACGGCCCGAGGAGCGCGCCCTCCTCGCCGCCGGAGACGCCGGTGCCGATGTAGAGCAGGCCCTTGCCCTCCACATACTTCGCCCGCCGGATCGTGTCCGGGAAATGGCTGTTGCCGCCGTCAATGATGATGTCGCCGGGCTCCAGGTGGGGGAGGAGCAGTTCAATGAAGTCGTCCACCGCCTGGCCGGCCTTCACCAGCAGCATGACCTTGCGCGGACGCTTGAGGCTGGCGCACAGATCCTCGATGCTGTGCGCGCCGTAGAACCGCTTTCCCGCGCCGCGCCCGCCGATGAAGTCGTCCACCTTCTGCACGGTGCGGTTGAACACCGACACCCCGAATCCCTTGCTCTCCATGTTAAGCACGAGGTTCTCGCCCATGACTGCCAGGCCGATCAGCCCGATATCCATCTTCTCAGACATTACTGTGGACTCCTTTGGTTGGGGACGCGTT
>JAKPUV010000215.1 GCA_029554925.1 Candidatus Hydrogenedentota bacterium
GTACTGGCTGACCCACGGCATCTTCCTGAACGACGTGCCCCTGCGCGACGATGCGGTGTCCTTCGCCGAGGCGCTGAATGGTGCGGGCTACGGCACGGCGTACATTGGCAAGTGGCACCTGGACGGGCGGGGGCGCTCGTCATTCATCCCGCCGGAGCGGCGGCAGGGCTTTGGCTACTGGCGCGTGCAGGAGTGCACGCACGACTACAACCATTCGCAGTACTACGCGGACAGCCCGGAGCCCCGGCTGTGGGGGGGCTACGACGCTGACGCGCAGACGGACGACGCGCTGGCCTGGATGAAAAGCGCGGCGGCGGACGGGAAACCGTTCGCCCTGTTCCTGTCATGGGGTCCGCCGCACAACCCCTACGAGACCGCCCCGGAACGCTGGAAGGCGCGGTTCTCGCCGGACCGCATCACCCTGCGGCCGAATGTCCCGGAGGAGATGGCGGAGCGCGCGCGGAAGGATCTCGCGGGGTACTACGCCCATGCGGGCGCGCTGGACGAGAACATGGGCCGCATCATGGATTATCTCGACGAGGCGGGACTCGCGGACGACACAATCCTGGTCTTCACATCGGACCACGGCGACATGCTTGGGTCGCAGGGCATGGAGCGGAAGCAAAAGCCCTACGACGAGTCCATCCGCGTGCCCTTCCTCCTGCGCTGGCCCGCAGGGCTGGGAAAGACGGGCCGCGCGCTGGACACGCCGCTGAACACCCCCGACATCCTACCGACGCTGCTCGGCCTTGCGGGCGCGGAGATCCCGGCGGCCGCCGAGGGCCGCGATTTCTCGCGCGCCCTGAGGGAGGGGAAACGGCCCGACGGCGACGCCGCGCTCATCCTGTGCGCCCACCCCTTCGGCGAGTGGATCCGCACGCGCGGCGGCCGGGAGTACCGGGGAGTGCGCACGGTGCGCCACACCTACGTCCGCAGCCTCGACGGCCCGAGGCTGCTCTACGACAACGAGGCGGACCCGTACCAGCAGCGGAACCTATGCGGGATGGAGGAGCACCGGAAGGTGCAGGAAGAGTTGGACGCGCTCCTCACGCGCATCCTCGCCGAACG
>JAKPUV010000219.1 GCA_029554925.1 Candidatus Hydrogenedentota bacterium
TGATCCGCCCGTCGGGGAGATAGGCCGGGTGGATGTCGTCCGTGTGCCAGGGCTTGCCCCAGCGGGCGACCTTCTCCGCCTCATCGGCCGGGGGGAAGGAGACCTGCCGCAGCCCCGAGCCGTCCACGCCCACCTCCCAGACGCGGAACCCGGCGGAGGGATTCTCCCGGTAATCAAAAAGCACCTTCTGCCCGTCGAAGGAGAGGCTGATCTTGCCGATGACCCCGCTGCCCCCTGGGAGGGCGGCGGCGGTCACCACCGGGCGCTCCTGACCGGTGCGCAGGTTGAACACATAGACGCCGTTTGCGGGGTCGAACCGGTCCGGGGCCGTTCCGTTGTCAATGTCGGTGTAGTAATGGTCGGAAGAGAAGGGCCTGCGCTTGACGAAGACAATCTCCTCCGCCCCGGCGTCCTCCGGCGTCACGGGGGCGCTGTCCGCCCGCGCGGCGATGACGCGCGGCGCGGGGCCGTCCGCCGCGCACGCGGGAACGCC
The DNA here is from genome assembly GCA_029554925.1 of Candidatus Hydrogenedentota bacterium. Lineage (GTDB taxonomy): Bacteria > Hydrogenedentota > Hydrogenedentia > Hydrogenedentales > CAITNO01 > JAAYBR01. The sequence goes on from JAKPUV010000219.1 coordinate 494, forward strand.
CGTCAGCAGCGTCGCCGCAGCCAGAACACCCAAAACGGAAGACCGTGAGAAACGCCTCATCCTGCTCATCCTTCGGGGCTGCGGACGCCGAAACGGAACCCGGGGCGCGCGCCGCGCCCCGGTGGATTCTATCGGACGTCCCCATCCTCGCTCAAGGCGCCCCCGCACGACAATGATCGTGGCCGGGAGAATCGCCGCACTCCAAGGAGCTCCGCTCTGTGCAACACCGAAGACTACCCCCGCCCCCTGGGCACGCCGGCCTCCCGATCGGCCGCTTTTCTCCCCCTCTTTTCCCCAATCTGCGCCCATCTGCGTAATCTGCGGATTGCCCTCCCGCCTCACCCCCGTCCGGTCCGGGTTGACACGGGCCGGTCCGGTTTCCTACTATTTACGCCGGTGCGCGGAGCGCACGGGAGCGAAAATGCACACAGCGTTGCGCCGACATCCGGCCCGCGACAAGCGGCCTTCTCAGCCCGGGCTGGGAAGGCGTTTTTTCTGTATGGAGCACCCCACATCATGACACCGGACAAGGACATGCTGGCCGAAAGCACGGTGCTGATGGACCGGGACGCCATCGCGGCGACGGTCCGGAGCCTGGCGCTGGCCATCTCGGACGCGAACCCGGACATCGGCGCGCTGGTGCTGCTGGGCATCCTGCGGCGGGGGCGGCCCCTGGCCGACCGGCTGGCGGCGCTCATCGGCGAGTACACCGGCACGACGCCCCCCGTGGGCTCCCTGGCCACCACGATGTACCGCGACGACGTGCGCACGGGTGCGGCGGTGCCCCAGATGAAGGGGGAGACGCACTTCGACTTCTCCGTGGACGACCGGACGGTGCTGCTGGTGGACGACGTGCTGGCGGCGGGGCGCACGATACGCGCGGCGCTGGACGAGGTGATGGACTACGGGCGGCCCCGGCGCATCCAGCTGGCCTGCCTGGTGGACCGGGGCGGGCGCGAGCTGCCGATCCAGGCGGACTATCTGGGCTACAGCATCGCCACGGGGGCGGACGAGTGGGTCTCGGTCCGCCTGCGCGAGACGGACGACGAGGACGCGGTTCTGCTGCTGCGGGAAGACCGGCGGGCGGAAACGAACGACTAAGGAAGGAGCGCGAAACGCCATGGCGGGGACGACGCACGCCGTGTGGACACGCAAGGACCTCGTGGGCATCGCCGACCTGACCCGCGAAGAGATCGAGATGGTGCTGGACGCCGCGCCGCAGTTCGGGGCCGTGTCCCAGCGCGCCAGCGGCATCAAGAAGGTGCCGCTGCTCCAGGGGCGTCTGGTCGTGCTGTGGTTCCACGAGCCCAGCACGCGCACCCGGTCCTCCTTTGAGCTGGCGGCCAAGCGCCTGAGCGCGGACACGCTGGCCGTCGCCTCGTCCACCTCCAGCTCCGTGAAGGGCGAGACCCTGCACGACACGCTGGCGAACATCGAGGCGATGCGGGCGGACATCACGGTGATCCGCCACAGCTGCGCCGGCGCGCCCCACCTGCTGGCGGGCAGCCACCGGTCCCACATCATCAACGCGGGCGACGGCCGCCACGAGCACCCGACCCAGGCGCT
>JAKPUV010000247.1 GCA_029554925.1 Candidatus Hydrogenedentota bacterium
AGGGCGATGCGGGCGGCGTCGAAGTCCGCACCGGCGTCCTTGCGCCGTCCAGCGCGCGGTGGGCGCGCGGGGGGCGGGGACGGCTCGGGTGCGGACTGCTCTTCCGGCGCCGCCTCGGCGGGAAAGGGCGTGCGGGCCAGCTCCTCCAGCGTCCATTCCGCGGCGGCCAGCACCGCGCCGCAGGGCGTGCGCGGAATTTCGGCGGTCATGGAGGCCAGCGCCGCCTTCTCAGGGGCGCGACCCCCCGGAAGGGCGGCCAGGGCGCGTTGCACCGCCGTGGCCAGCCCGTGATCCTCTCCGGCGGGAACATAGGGTCCAAAAGTAAGCATGAGGTCCGGGACGCCCGGCCAGGCGGCGGTGACGCAGCCCAGCCCCAGATGGCAGAACAGGGTGACGGGGCCGCCCTGCGCGCGCGCCAGGGGGCGCGCCGAGGCGCGGGACCGCGCGCAGGCGGCCTTTCCGGCGGCGGAGCCGCAGGCCGCGCGGCAGACCGCGCATCCGCCCCACCCGGCGGCGAGTGCCTCCGCCGCGTCCCGTAGGCGGTGCACCGCGACGGGCACGCCCGCGACCCGCGCGGCGCGCTCCAGAATCTTCGCGTGGGCGGGCGGGAGCCCCGGGGCGTCCGTCATGCCGACACCTCAAAAAGCCGGGACGCCCCGTCCGGCGGGGCGATGACGATCTCGGCGGGGTGCTCCCGGAGGGTCTTCCGGGCGAGCTGGAGCGGGAGGTCCGGCAGGTTGTTCTGCTGGCTGAGGTGAACGAGCACGATGATCTTCAGGTGGTCGTGGGCCAGGTCTTTCAGGAGCCGCATGGCGTCGTGGTTGGACAGGTGGCCGACGCGGCTGCTGATGCGCTGGCGGACCGCGGGGGGATACGAGCCGGTCCGCAGCATGTCCGGGCAGTAGTTGGACTCCAGCACGAGCGCGTGCGCCCCGGCCAGACGGGTCTGCACAAGCTGGGACACATGGCCGAAGTCCGTGGCAAAGCCCAGTTTCGTGCCCGAGTTGGTCACCGTGTAGCTCACGGGGTCCGCCGCGTCATGGGAGACGGAGAAACTGCCGATGCTCAGGTTGCCCACGGGCACCGTGTCCCCCGATTCAAAGGGCACCAGGTTCGGCAGGTCGCCCAGGCCCTTCGGCAGGGCGCCGCAGGTGCCCGCGCTGGCAAAAATGGGCACCCGGACCTTCCGCGAGAGCACCC
>JAKPUV010000269.1 GCA_029554925.1 Candidatus Hydrogenedentota bacterium
GACGGGCGGGTGTGGGTCTACGAGGGCGGGTTCCCGCAGCGCGGCTTCATCCTCTCCTTTGCCGACGGATCCCGGGAGTACTTCCGGTTCCTGCGGGAACGGCTGGAGGATCCGGCGGCGCGCCCGGCGTCTTTCCGCCCGGCCGAAGGCCGCCACACGGCGCCGGTCCTCTGTCCGGACGGACGGGTGGCCCTGCGCATGGGCCTGCGGCTGTTCTGCCTGGAGAACGGCGCCTGGCGCGGGTTCCGTCTGGACACGCTGGACAAGCGGCCGGTCTTTGCCTGGGAGCCCTTCCCCCTCGGGGTGGACGAGCAGGGCCGTCTGCGCGTGGAGAAGGCGGGGGTGTGTTTCACCCTGGCGGCCGGGGCCGCGGCCTTCGAGCCCTGCGTTCCCCTGCCGGAACCGTCCGAGAGGGGCACCCGGCCGGAGCAGGTTACGCCCCCGCCTCCGGGGCCGTGCCTTGACACCTTCGGCATGGCCTGGCGGGTGGGGGACCGGGGCCTGGTGTGCGCCCTCGGGGAGGAGGAACTGGTGGTGATTCCCCCCGGGGAATCGCTGCCCTTCCTGGGACAGGAGGATTTGGAGCTGGTGCTTCGCCCCCCGTGCGGCGGGGTGCTTGCCCTGGCGCGGACCGGGAAGCTGGCCGTGTTCCCGCCGAGCGGGGACGCGCCCGCCACGGCGGCCCGCGCCGAGGCACGCGACAACGCCGTCATCCAACTGGCCATGACGACGCCCGGAGAGGGCGTCCGCCATGTGTGGCGGGTGAACGGCGGTCCCTGGGCACTGGCGCAGGGTGCGGAGGCGGAGACCCCGCCCCTGCCGCCGGGAACGCACACCGTGGAGGTCTGCGCCTTCTCGGGGCTGATGAGCGCCGACCCGACGCCGGAGCGGTTTTCCCTGGAAATCGCCCCGCAGAACGACATCGCAACCCTTTCGGCCGCCCTCGCCGCCGGGGGGGCGCGGGGCCTGTGGGCCCTTGACCAGCTGAAGTCCATGGGCGCGGAGGGGCTCGCGCTGGCGAAGGCGCGCCTCGCCGCCACCACGGACCCCGGTGAGCGGTGGGCGCTCGAGGCGGCGGTGCAGCGGCTGGAAGAGGCGGCGTCCGCCGAGGAAGCGCCGACGGGACAACCCTGACCAACGGGAGAAGGAGACAGACCATGCACGTCCGCCGGATGTTCCCGCTGATGCTCGCGGCGCTTTGCGCGGCGGCCCTGCCGGCCTTCGGGCAGGAGACCATGGGCGTGGAGGAATGGAAAGACCTGCCGCCGCCGATGGAAATCGCCACGGGGGAACGGGGCGCCTTCTCGCCCCAGGAGGCCTTTGTCTTCGAGGACGCGCTGTGGTGCGCCGCAAACGTGGGCCATGTCCGGCGCTTATGCCGTTTCACCGGCGACGGCTGGCTGGGACTGGAACTGACCTGCCCCACGGACACGGATGCGTTCCTTGACCGCGTGGTGCCCGGGCCCGACGGCTCCCTGCTGGCGTACTGGAACTGCGGCGCGACCATCTGCTCCGCCGCGCAGATACGCGGGGGGAAATGGCGGGTGTTCTTCGCGCCCGGCATACAGTGGCATGTTGCCATGGACGAGGGCCCCATTCAGGTCTGGAAGGACGGTGCGGGCCGCGCCTGGTTCTCGGTCTTCACCCCGCTGGTCGGGCTCCTGCGGGAGGAGAACTGGACGGAGTTGACCGCCGTTCCGCCGGGCAACCCCCTGCATGAGACGCTCCGGCAGGCCGCCCTGTCGGACATCGCCCCCGTGGACACTTGGGTGGATCCGCTGGACCGCGTCTGGATCGTCCCGGAGGACCACTGGGGCGACGAGCCGCCCCTGCGTGTGCTGGATCCCCGTTTCGGCCCCGATCGCGCCCCCCAGCCGCCGGAAACGGACTGGGGGCGCGCATTCCAGATCGTGGACGCGGCGGGGGAAAGGCTCGCCGCGGGCGCCCAGTCCCCGCCGGAACGGGACCAGCGCATCCGCAGGATCGCCGTTTTCGACCACCCGAAAGAGGGGATGCGGTGGGTGGTGCTGAACGGCCGCCAGATCTGGGAGGTGGACATCCGGACCCTTGCGGGCACCCTGGCCGCGGAGACGGGGGCGGACGGTCCCGCCGAGATTTTGAACATCGTGCCGGGAAACGGGGGCAGCGTCTGGATCGTGTCCATAGACGGCTTTTGGCGGTGGAAAGACAAGGCCTTTTCCCTGGTGAAGGGCCCCTACTCCGGCAGCGTGCCCAGCAATCTGGCCGTGCAGCCCGACGGCGCCTGGATGGCGGCGGCGGGGGACCTGTGGTTCGTGCCCGACGACGGCGGCGCGCCCAGGGTGGCCGATGAGCGGGCCGGGTACAGGCTGGGGGACGCTGTGCGGCTGCACGCGCTTCCGGACAAGAGCGGGGTCGTGGCCCTCCGCATGAACGAGGGAGTGCAGCGCCTGCCCGACCCGGCAACCCTGCCTGAAGACTCCCTGCTCGCCTCGCCGGAGGAGGGGAGCATGGGGCAGATTCCGCCGGACCCGGCGACGCGGCGCCCGGGATGCGCGTGGGCGGTGTTCAGCCAGGGACCTTTCCGCACGAAAAGCGGCATCCTTTACGGCATCACCCGGGACCGGCCCGACAGCCTCGTCCGCTGGGACGGCCGCGCCTGGACGTGGCGCGGATTCAAGGAACATTTCGGGGTTTCCGGGACCCCGTTCAGGGACATGGTGGGGAACCTGTGGCTCATGGAGGGACTGGACGGGAAAGGGGAGGTGCGTCTGGCGCGGTTTGTTCCCGAGGAGGATCGGTTTGACGCGGATTCGGTGGAGGGGTGGGCGGGCCGGCTGGAGAAATACTGGCTGGTGTTCGAGGGGTATTACCGCCAGGCGGTGCCGTTTCTGCCCACGGCCTGCCTGGACGGGCGGGTGCTCCAGATGACCCCGTCCGAAATCCGGCTGTACGACAAGGGAAAGAAAAGCGCATGGCCGGGGGCGGAACTCATGAAAACGGCCCTCGCCGCCAAGGGCCGGGAAGGCGAACCCGTTCCAGAAGTTTTTCCGAAGGACGCCCATTTCATTTTCAATGAGAACGGCGACGCCCTTTTCTTCATGCCCGATGCCATGCCCCTCATTTTTCAGGACGGTGTCTGGGCGGTGCCGAAAAGCTCGGACTATGAGACTTTCATGCCGGGGATAGGACGGCGGTCGCCGAATTTCGACCGCGACG
>JAKPUV010000281.1 GCA_029554925.1 Candidatus Hydrogenedentota bacterium
GCGTCTTCGGCATGCTGCCGCCCGTGGACGGCGTGGACCGCGACACGGCGCACCGCACCCTGCTCAAGGTGTGGGAGACCTGGGACTGGAACCGCTGCTGGGGGTGGGACTTCCCCTGGACCGCCATGGCCGCCGCCCGCCTCGGCGAGCCGGAACTCGCCGTGGACGCCCTGCTCAAGGAAGCCGGCGGAAAGAACCGCTACGACGAGCGCGGCGTCTGCACCGGCGGGCCCTGCCCCTACCTCCCCGGAAACGGCGGCCTGCTCTACGCCGTCGCCATGATGGCCGCCGGATGGGACGGCGCCCCAGACCGCCCCGCCCCCGGCTTTCCCGAGGAAGGCTGGTCGGTGAAATGGGAGGGACTGCACCGGGCGCCGTAGGGGTTTGGTTACAACCGTTTGATGTACCTTTGGAGAATGGTAGGAATGGGAAGTGTTCTGACGAAACGAGACAACCTTCAACTGTTCCGGCTGTCTGCAGCCCTGCTTATACTGGTTCTTGCGGGGTTGGGCTGTTCTGGGAGGATATGGCCCGGGACCAAATACCCCATCGGCATTCTGCTGATCGCGGTCTGGTACGGGGTCGCGGGGTTGGGATACACGTGCATGCGCCACTTTTTCGGTCCCATAGTAAAGGGGCGTTTCCGTCGGCTCTGGTCGTTCGTGGAGTGGATTGTTGTGCTGGTGTGCCTCCTGGGCCGGTTCTGGTGGGGGTGGTACATCGTCCTTGGCATTTTTTGTTACGAGGCATACGAACAGCGTCCGAACTGGGACAAGCTGCGGGGAAAATGGGGGCGTTTAGAGGGGGCAACTTGGTCGCTTCGACTGTTCTTTGTTGTCTACATCCTGCTGAACAAGCACTTTTTCTCGCAGCAGTCTTGGTAGGGGTGTGAACAAGGACATGTGTCCGGTGAAACCGCTAGTCCGTGTTGGAAATAACGGGCGGGGCTCCTGGAATCTTGAGGTTCTCCGCCTTCCCCTGCCGTGTCAGCGCAGGGCGATGCGCGCGTATGCCATGGTGTTTCCGCCTGTATGGCCGTGCATGTCCACGAGGCTGGATGGGGCGTTTCCGGCGCGGACACCGGCGAGGCAGAAGGCGCCCATCGGGCTCTTCAGCGGAATCGGGAGGAGCGGCGGGTTTTCCAGCTCCGGGAGAATCTGCATGAGCTTGTTCCCCGCGTCCGCGCCGCCGACGTACAGGACCGCGTGGAGCGTTCCATCCGGCGCGGCGTGGAAGCGGGCGCAGCCCGCCTCGGTGGCCGGGCCGCCCGCGAGCAGCGTCCGCCGCGAGACCACTTCGCCGTCTTTCACGACGGCCAGTTTGAGGGAGGAGGCCACCGATTTCCCGGGGAAGAACCGGTCGCGCAGCAGGGGAGAGGCGACTTCCTGTTCGGTGTAGAGGAGGAACGCCGCGCCCTCCGGGCTGATCCAGAGGTCCTGATTCCGGACGTTTCCCGCGGTGGCGTCCACATTGGCGATTTCAACGGGGGCGGAAAACCCGCTGGAAACGCCGCCGGGGGTCCAGGTGAAATACAGGATGCGGAACACATAGTCCCAGGACTGTTTGGTCTGCTCGAACTTGTACTCCCGCCATTCCTTCACCGGCTCCACAATGTCGCCGACGGCGAACACATAGGCCGCCCCGTCGCGCAGGGCCGCCTGCGGGTAGCAGGCCCGGATTGGAAAGGAGACGGAGGCATTGGCGAGGGTTTTTCCGTCCTCTGACAGAAGACATGCGTGCTGGACGCTTGTCTTCGCGTCTATGTTGAGCATGAGAAGCTGCCGCCGCGCGGGGTCCGCCGCAAAGCCCCGGTACGAGTGGTCCGTGTAATACGGCGGTGGGGTCCCCCAGTCGGGCGCCAGCCGCCGCTGCGCCGCCTCGGGGCCGCCGAAGGGGAAGGCGATCAGCGCGGGCTCGCAGGGGCCGTATTCCGTGCCCGGCGGCTGGGTGGAGTCGTTCACGTTCAAAAACAGCGGGCCGCCGGGGAGCACGGCCAGGGGGCAGGGTTCGCGCTGGCGGTACCCGTCCGGCTGGGCCACGCACTCCCATCCGTCCGCGGCGCGCCGCAGGAGCCGCCAGCGGGTGTTGCAGAGCCTCGGCACCCCCTCGCCCGTCTCCATCTCGCTGATGTAGACATCATCGCCCATGCGGGCGATCTGGGTGCATCCGGCCGACCACAGCGGCCCCGACCCGTTGTTTGGCGGGGTGAAGGTGTAGACCTCCTCCTCCACTTCGACCCGGACCCCGGCCCGGGCCTCCACCGAGCCCAGGATCCCCAGGGCAAGGGTAAGGGCAAGGGACAGCGTCAACGCACGCATGGATAGTCTCCTTTCAGGGAATACATGTAAAGACGCGGTATTCTCACGAAGGGGCAGTCTGCGGGGAAGGCGCGCCCCTTCCTTTTCGCCAGAGGGGTTTCCCTTTGTATTCCACCCCCACGGGATACCGCGGACTGGGGGTGACGGCTTCCCGCATGATGGACGCGATCCGTTGGACGATGTCGGGGTGCTTTCCGGCAACGTCGGTGGTTTCCCCGAGGTCTTCCTCCAGATCGTACAGTTGGATTTTCCCGTCCCGGCCCAGGCGGATGCCTTTCCAACGGCCCAGCCGGACGGCCTGGTCGTAGCGGTCGCGGCAGTGGCCGTAGTCCCAGTAGAGGTACTCGTGGGGATGTTCCAGCACGCCGCCTTTCAGCGCGGGAACGATGGACACCCCGTCCAGTCCTTCCGGCGGCGCGGTCCCCGCCAGTTCGGCGCAGGTCGGCAGGAAGTCCCAGAACGCGACCACCTCCTCGCTCGTTTTCCCCGCAGGGACGACGCCGGGCCACCGGGCGATGAGGGGCACCCGGATGCCGCCCTCGGTGAGTTCGGACTTGAAACCCCGCAGCGGGCCGCCGGTGCCGACGGGGCCGGGAACGTCCCGGTGGCCCCCGTTGTCGCTGGCGAAGAGGATGAGGGTGTTTTCCGCGAGGCCGAGTTCGTCCACCAAGTCCGTCAGGCGGCCGACATCGCGGTCGAGCCGGTGGACCATGGCGGCGTACTTCTTCGTGCGTTCGTCCCAGTCCCGGCCGGTGAAGGGGTCCGTCGAGGGGACGGCAAACCCGTCGGGGTCCTCGTCGTCGCTCGAAAAGTGGGGAAGCGTAAAGGCCGCGTAGAGGAAGAACGGGCGGTCCCTGTTCTCGCGCACGAAGCGGAGGGCGCGCTCCGCCATCAGGTCATGGCTGTAGTGTTCGTGGGAGAGGCCGTTTCCCGCGAGGTCCATCCGTCCCTCGTCGTCGTCGAGGTACTCCGTGTAGTAGTAATGCGCGTGGTCCTGGTTGAGGTAGCCGAACCAGGTGTCGAATCCCTGGTTGGTGGCGCGCCCCACGGTCCCGGCATCGCCCAGCGACCACTTGCCCACGCCGCCGCACCGGTATCCGGTGCCGCGCAGCACCTCGGCGACCGTGGTGTCCCCCTCCCCAAGATACGCGGGATAGTGGGGGATGTTGTCGCGCACGACCGCATGGCCGCCGTGCAGCCCGGTCATGAGGGCGCACCGTGACGGCGCGCACACGGGCCCGCCCGCGTAGGCCTGCGTGAACCGCAGTCCCTCCGCCGCGAGCCGGTCCATGTTCGGCGTCTCCAGGAGGCGCTGGCCGTAACAGCCCAAGTCGCCGTAGCCCAGGTCATCCGCCAGGATCAGGATGATATTTGGCGGCGTGGCGGCCTTTTCCGCCGCGCCCACGGCGCGCGCCAGCGCCCCGCCCGCCAGCAGGGCGCCTGTGGTCCTAAGAAACTCGCGTCGTCGCATCGGCCTGTACCTTGTTCGTTTTCCCGCCGGGAACCTACTGTAGCCGGTCAGCCGACGGGGGTCAACCTGAAAGGCTGCCTGGTTTTGCCTGGGGGTCGGAGAGGAGGATAATGGGGCGGCGGCGGAGCATGCCTCCGCCGCGCGCGGATCTGCGTCGAGAAGGAGGGTGATCGGTCATGAATCCTGTTCGGCTATGGGAAAAGAACGGCCTTGCCGGCCTTGGCGCGTTGGGGATTCTGCTGTTGGCGGCCAGTCCGGGATGGGCAGTCCCCTACCATGTGGCCGCCGCGGGGTCAGATGCGGCGGACGGACGGTCGCCGGAGACGGCGTGGGCCACGCTGGACCGGGTGAACGCGGCGGAGCTGGCGCCCGGGGACAGCGTGCTGTTCCGGCGGGGGGACCGGTGGCGGGGCCGGTTGCGGGCGCGCAGCGGGGACGAAACGGCCCCCGTCACCTATGGCGCCTACGGGGAGGGCGAGAAGCCCGTGCTGATGGGGTCGGTGGCCAAGAACCGGCCGGAGGACTGGGTGGACTTGGGCAACGGTGTCTGGAGCACCCTGCCGCCGAGGGCGGACGGGCCGGAACTGCTGCGGCCGTCCGGGGACGGCGCGTCTCCGGGCTGGCGGCTGCACACGGAGGGGGGAGCGTCCGCGCGGATGACGGGGGATGACGGCGGCCTGCGCGTGGAGTGCGCCGCGCCGGGGACCGCCGGGTCGCACATCCAGTGCTACACAGCATCGTTCCCCGTCCGGCAGGGGGCGGTGTATCGTCTGTCTTTCCGGGCGAGGAGCAGCGCGCCCGTCATGCTGGAGGCGCCCACGCTGATGCGGTCCGGGCCGCCGTGGTCGTCCTACGGGGCCGCGGGCGCGCACCCGTCCTTCTCTGTGGGCGCGGCGGGCGGCGTTTTTACCTGCTACCACACCGCGTTCCAGACGGCGGAGGACGCCCGGCTGACCTTCTTTCTGGGAACGGTCCTGCCTGCGGGCGCGGCGCTCTCGCTGGAGGCGCTGTCGTTTCGCGAATGCGCGGCGGACGGCTTTCTGGTGAACGATGTCGGCAACATCATCTTCGACGGCGAACAATCCTGCGGCGTGAAGGTCTGGGAGCCGGGGGATCTCGACGCGCCGGGGGAGTACTGGTACGACGAGGCGGCGCACGTTGTCCGGCTGGTCTCGCCGGCGAACCCGGCCGCCCTGCACACGGAGATCGAGTGCGCCGTTCGGGAACACCTCATAGACCAGGGCAACCGCCACCATGTCGTCTACGACGGCCTCGCGCTGCGCTACGGCGCGGCCCATGGCATCGGCGGCGGCAACGTCCACCACATCACGGCGCGCAACTGCGACATCAGCTGGATCGGCGGCGGCGACCAGATGGGCGGGGACAAGACAGTGCGCTTCGGAAACGGGATTGAGTTCTGGGGCACGGCGCACGACTGCCTTGTGGAGCGGTGCCGCCTGTGGGAAATCTACGACGCCGCCCTGACCAACCAGAGCGGCGGCCCGAAAACGCCGCAGCGGAACATCACCTACCGGTACAACGTCATCTGGAACTCCGAGTACTCCTTTGAGTACTGGAACCGTCCGGAGGCCTCGGAAACGGAGAACATCCGCTTCGAGCACAACACCTGCTTTGACGCCGGGAGCGGTTGGGGGCACGCCCAGCGGCCCGACCCCAGCGGCCGGCATCTGTGCTTCTACACCAGTCCGGCCCGCGCGCGGGGCATCGTCATCCGGGGCAACATTTTCCGCGGGGCCCTGGGAAACGCCTTCTATGCGCCCACCTGGCCCCGGGAGGCGCTGGACGCCCTGGAGATGGACCGCAACTGCTGGTGGCAGCCGGAGGGGGACCTGGTCTCCGTGGACGGACAGCGCTATCCCATGGCCGCCTTCGACGACTACCGCCGCGACTATGCCAAGGAACCCCACTCCCTCACGGCGGAGCCGGGGGTCGAGAACGCCGCCGCGCGCGACTACCGGCTGACTTCGGACTCCCCGTGCGTGGACGCGGGGGACGCCCCCGCCGCGGAGACGGACTTCGAGGGGGTTCCGGTGCCGCAGGGCGCGGCGCCGGATATTGGCGCGCACGAGCGCCGGAAGAGTTTATAGTGTTTCCG
>JAKPUV010000283.1 GCA_029554925.1 Candidatus Hydrogenedentota bacterium
ACCTTCTCCTGGCAGATGGCGGCCATGCGCAGGAGCCACTCGCGGGGCTTGGCGGAGGTGTCCAGCCCCTCGGCGTTCATGAAGGGGAGCACGCGGTCGCAGAAGTCCTCCACCGTCAGGCGGCGCAGGTGCTGGCCGTTGAGCCAGTCGAGTTTCTTGCGGTCGAAGCGGGCGGGCGATTTGTTCAGCCGGTCGAGGGTGAAGAGGTGCTTCAGGTCGTCGAGGGTGAAGAACTCGCGGCCCTCCTCCTCGGAGGTCCAGCCGAGCATGACCACATAGTTGATCAGCGTCTCGGGCAGGTAGCCCTCGTCCCGCCAGTCGAGCACGTTGGCGCCGTGCAGGCGCTTGCTGTACTTCTTGCCCGTCTCGTCGAGCACCATGGGCAGGTGGGCGAACTTCGGCAGGGGGTAGCCCAGGGCATTGAAAAGCATGACGTGCCGCGCGGCGTTCGTCAGGTGGTCGTCGCCGCGGATGACGTGGGAAACCTTCATGAGCCCGTCGTCCACCACCACGGCCAGATGGAAGATCGGGTCGCCGTTGGGCTTCAGGATGATGAAGTCGTCGTACTCCCGGTTGTTGAACCGCACCGGCCCCTGCACGAGGTCCTCGATGACCGTCTCGCCCTCGGAAACCCGGAAGCGGAGGGTCCACGGGGCGTCGCCCTTCGCGGCGGCCTCCTCCGGGGTCAGGTTGCGGCATTTGCCGCTGTACCGGTAGGGGCGCTTTTCGGCGGCGGCCCGCTCGCGTTCCGCGTCCAGCTCCTCCTTGGAGCAAAAACAGCGGTATGCCTTCCCCTCGTCCAGCAGGCGCAGGGCCTCGGCGCGGTGCAGGTCGCGCCGCTGGGACTGGCGGTAGGGGCCGTAGGCGCCCTTTTCCGGCACGTCGCCGAAGGGCGGACCCTCGTCCCATTCGATGCCCAGCCACTGGAAGCCCGCGCACATGGCCTCCACATACTCCTCCTCCGTGCGCTCGGCGTCCGTGTCCTCCAGGCGCAGCACGAAGG
>JAKPUV010000285.1 GCA_029554925.1 Candidatus Hydrogenedentota bacterium
CAGTGAACGAACTCACGCTGGTGGTGCGGTTCCAGCCGCAGGCCCGGGCGGCCGCGGCGGGAATCTAGCCGCGCCCGGCCATTGATTGAAGGAGAACGGACCATGAGAACACGACCCCTGCCCATTCTTGCCGCCGCCGTCGCGGCCCTCTGCTGGGGGGCGGCGCAGGCGCAGCAGCCCGTGCTGGTGGACATCTCGAAGGGGGTGGACGCGCGCATCCCCATCGCGGTGCCGCCTTTCGCCTCGCAGGACCCGGGGCTGGCCGCCGTCGCCGAGGATGTGGCGAGGGTGGTGGCCGACGACCTCGCCTTTTCCGGCGTCTTCACCGTGCTGCCGCGCGACCTCTATCCCGTGAGTTTCGCGGGGTTCACGGCGGACCTCAAGAGCATCAACTTCCCCGAATGGCAGGCGACGCGGGCCGAAAACCTGGTGTACGGCCTGATCTTCCAGGAGGGCAGCCAGATCGTCGGGCAGTTCCGCCTCTTTGACCTGCACTCGTTCAACCAGGTCTACGGGCAGGAGGTGCGGGTGGACGCGAAGAACGCCCGCCTCGCCGGACACCGCTTCTCCGAGGAGGTGGTGCGCTACCTTGACGGGGTGGCCGGGGGCGCGACCTCCGAGATGGTCTTCAGCGTGACCGCGGGGGAAACCAAGGAGATCTATGTCGCCGACTATGACGGCGCCAACGCCCGCAAGATCACGGACCACAAGTCCCTCTCCATCAAGCCGAAGATATCCCCCGACGGCAACCGCATCGCCTACGTCTCCTACAAGGACCGGTACTCCTACCTGTACGTCCTCGACCGGCGCACCGGGAAGTCCACCCCCCTGTCCAAGGAGGTCGGGCTCAACTCCGCCCCCGCCTGGTCGCCCGACGGGTCCCGGCTCGCCATCACGCTGAGCAAGGACGGCAACACGGAAATCTACCTGCGCAATCCGGACGGATCGAACCCCGTGCGGCTGACGCGGAACAACCAGGGGGACACCTCGCCGACCTTCTCCCCCGATGGCGGCAGGATCGCGTTTGTCAGCGACCGCAGCGGCCGCCCCCAGATTTTTGTGATGGACAGCGGCGGCGGGAACCAAACCCGCCTCTCCTTCCACGGCGGCAGCGCCTTCGACCCCGTGTGGTCGCCCGACGGCAAGAGCATCGCCTTCGTTTCGGAGATCAAGGGGGACGGCCTGGAAATCTACGTCATGGGGGCGGACGGGTCCAACCCCACACGGCTCACGGACTCCCAGGGCATCAACGAGTCGCCCAGCTGGAGCCCGGACTCCCGCCATGTGGTCTTCTCCTCCAACCGGACCGGGCGCAGCGAGGTCTACACGGTCAATGTGAAGACCCGGGAGGAAATGCGCATGACCCGCTTCCCCGCGCCGGCCGAAGGACCCAGCTGGGGGCCCCGGCGCCGCTGAAGAAAAGGCGTTTGATGCGGGCCGCCTCCCCGGGGGCGGCCCGTTTTGCTTTCTCAGGGATATGGGGGAGGACCGGTCTCCTTTCCGTGTTCTCCGAGTCTTCCGCCGCCCCTCCCCACGCGTCCTTTTTCCTCTTTCTGCGAATACCGCAAAAATACCGGTCGAGTTTTTCGCATTGTGCTTGACTTGCGGCCCGGATTATTCTATCCTATGCGCGGTGTTCTAACGAACGTTAGGTATAGAACGGCCCCCGGGCGTAACCGCAACCACCGAAGGAGAGCAGCAACCATGAGGGAAATCAAACGCGTCGCCGTGCTGGGTTCGGGCGTGATGGGGGCGACCATCGCCGCCCATCTTGCCAACTGCGGCATTCCCAGCATCATGCTGGACATCGTGCCGCCGAACCTGTCCGAGGAGGAGCGCAAGAACCGGAAGCTCCGGAACAGCTTCGCGGACAAGGGAAAGGCGGCGCTGCTCAAGTCGTCGCCGGCGGCCCTCTACGTCAAGTCCAATGTGGACATGATTGAGACGGGCAACTTCGAGGACGACATGGCCCGGGTCGCCGAGTGCGACTGGATCATCGAGGTGGTGATGGAGAAGCTGGAGATCAAGCACCAGGTGTTCGCCGAAGTGGCCAAGCACCGGAAGCCCGGAACGATCGTGAGCACGAACACGAGCGGCATCCCGATCGGGAAGATCGCGGAGGTGATGGACGCGGAGATGCGGGCGCACTTCCTGGGCACGCACTTCTTCAACCCGCCGCGCTACCTGAAGCTGCTGGAGCTGATCCCGCTCCCCGACACGAAGCCCGAGGTGATGGCGCAGATGGCGGCCTTCGGCGAGAACATCCTGGGCAAGGGCATCGTGTACGCCAAGGACACGCCCAACTTCGTGGCGAACCGCATCATCACCTTCGCCATGCAGTGGCTCATGCACGAGATGACGAAGGCGGGGCTGTCCGTGGAGGAGGTGGACGCGCTGACGGGCACGGCCATCGGCCACGCGAGCTCGGCGACCTTCCGCACGGCGGACCTGGTGGGTCTGGACACGCTGCAGAAGGTGGTGGGCAACGTGCGCACGGGCTGCCCGGACGACGAGCGGCTTGACCTGATGCAGGGGCCGGACTGGTTCGACGCGATGGTGGCCAAGGGCCTCTACGGCAACAAGTCGGGCGGCGGCTTCTACAAGAAGACGGACGAGAAGGACGAGAAGGGCAAGAAGATCGTGCTCGGGTTCGACCCGGCGACGGGCGAGCACCGGGCGCCGGTGAAGCCCCGCTTCGCCTGCACGGGCGCGGTGCGGTCGGCGGAGACGGTGGAGGAGAAAATCCGCGTCATGCACCTGGGCGACGACAACGGGTCGAAGTTCCTCTTCAGCTTCTTCGCCAACCTGGCGCAGTACGCGGGGAACCGGATCCCGGAGATCGCGGACGACATCGTCAACATTGACAACGCGTGCAAGTGGGGCTTCGCGTGGGAGCGCGGCATCTTCGAGACCTGGGACATTCTGGGCTTCGACGCCGTGTGCGAGCGCATGGCGGCCGAGGGTGTGGCGCTGCCGCCGGTGGCCGAGGCCCTGAAGGCTGCGGGCGGCGGCTCGTTCTACAAGCTGGAGAACGGAAAGCGGATGTACTTCGACGCCGCGTCGAAGTCCTACAAGCCCGTGCCCGTGAACCCGCGCGAGCTCGTGCTGGTGAACGTGAAGACGGACAGCACGCGCGTTGTGCAGAAGTTCGACGACGCGAGCCTGATCGACCTGGGCGACGGGATTGTGTGCGCCGAGTTCCACTGCAAAATGAACGCCATCGGCCCGGACATCATCGCCGCGCTCAACGCGGGGGTGAGCCTGCTGGAGCAGGACAAGTTCGAGGGGATGATCCTGGCGAACCAGGGCCCGCACTTCAGCGCGGGCGCGAACCTGATGCTGGTGCTGGGCGCGGCCATGCAGGCGCAGTGGGACTTCATCGAGAACATGGTCCACGAGCTCCAGGGTGTGGGCATGCGCATGAAGTACTGCCCGAAGCCGGTGGTCGGCGCGCCGCACCACTACACCTTCGGCGGCGGCGTGGAGCTGAACCTGCACACCGACAAGGTCGTGATCGCGGGCGAGACCTACGCGGGGCTGGTCGAGGTCGGCGTGGGCGTGATCCCGGCGGGCGGCGGCACCAAGGAGCTGCTGGTGCGCGCGCTGGAGAACATCCCGGCGAACGTGGCGGCGGACCCCTTCCCCTTCGTGCGGCGGGCCTTCGAGAACATCGCCACGGCGAAGGTGGGCACGAGCGGCGCCGAGGTTGTCGAGCTGGGCTACTTCCGGACGACGGACATCGTGCTGCCGAACTTCGACCACCAGGTGCAGCGGGCCAAGGACGTGTGCCTCGGCCTGATCAAGGCGGGCTACACGCCGCC
>JAKPUV010000303.1 GCA_029554925.1 Candidatus Hydrogenedentota bacterium
GGAGATGGTGATGCCGGGCGACAACATCCGGATCACGGCGGAGCTGATCACGCCGATCGCCATGACCGAGGAGCTGCGCTTCGCCATCCGCGAGGGCGGCCGCACGGTCGGCGCCGGCGTCGTCACCAAGATTTTCGAGTAGACAGCGCAGTTTCCGGGCCGCGCCCCCCCCCAACCGGGGGGCGCGGCGCCCGGTCCCCCGCAGGGGTGTAGCACAATGGCTAGTGCAGCGGCCTCCAAAGCCGAAGGTTGGGGGTTCGAGTCCCTCCACCCCTGCCAGTTTTTCAGCGCGCGCGCCGCGCGGGAATGGAAACAGGAACTATGGCCAAGCAGCTGGCGGTGAGCGAAGAGAAACCCGGTCTCTTCACCAGGATCCGGGACTTCTACGAGGATGTCATGTCCGAGCTTCGGAAGGTCACCTGGCCCACGCGGGACGACCTGAAGGCCTCGACCAAGGTCACCCTCTTTCTTGTCCTTGTCATGGCCGTGATCGTGTTTCTGTACGACACCGTGCTAGGCGGTTTCATCATGGGCCTGCTCCGGCTGGCCGGCTAAGGGGTTCCGCAAGTGACGGAAAAGCGCCATCAAGAGGTCGCCGGCATGGAGGCGACGCCCGATCTTCCCGACGGGCTGAACCTGTTCGACGTCCCCGACGACAACATCGCGCGCCGCTGGTACGCGCTGCACACGCACTCCGGACAGGAGGGCGCGGTGCGCAACATGCTTCTGAGCAAGCGGATCAACCTGGAAAACAAGGACCTGATCTCCAACGTCTTCGTGCCCATCGAGGTCGTGAAGGAGACCCGCGGCGGCGAGAAGAAGGTCTCCCGCCACAAGTTCTTTCCGGGGTACGTCCTGGTGCAGCTCCCGGAGCACCCGGAGAAGGACCCGGAGCTCTGGATGCTCATCAAGGAGACGCCGGGCGTCACCGGGTTCATCGGCTCGCGCACCGTTCCCGTGCCCCTCGAGGACGCGGAGGTGGAGGCCATCATCGAGATGGTCCGCGGCGAGCGCGAGCGGCCCAAGCCCAAGGTGGACTTCGAGGTCGGCTCCCGCGTGCGCATCACCGAGGGGCCCTTCGCCAACTTCCTCGGGAAGGTGGACGAGATCAACGTGGACCGCGGCACCATCAAGGTGCTGGTGGAAATATTCGAACGCCTGACCAGCGTGGAAGTTGAAATCTGGCAGGTCGAGCAGATCTAGCAAACGGAGTGTCGTTCCCATGCCGCCCAAAAAGAAACAGATAAAGGCCTATGTGAAGCTCCAGTGCCCCGCCGGCGCCGCCAACCCCGCGCCGCCCGTGGGCCCCGCGCTCGGACAGCACGGCGTCAACATCATGGAGTTCTGCAAGCAGTTCAACGAGCGCACCAAGGAGCAGTCGGGCCTCGTGATTCCGGTCGTCATCACCGTGTTCGACGACCGCAGCTTCACCTTCATCACGAAGACCCCGCCGGCCCCCGTCCTCCTCAAGCGCGCCGCGAAGCTCGCCAAGGCCTCCGGCAAGCCCAACAAGGAGAAGGTGGGCACCGTGACGGACGCGCAGGTCGAGGAGATCGCCAAGCTCAAGATGCCCGACCTCAACGCGGCCTCCCTGGACGCGGCGAAGAGCATGGTCCGCGGCACCGCCCGGAGCATGGGCATCCTCGTCGAGGGCTGACCCCCGAAACCGGTTTGATTCGCGCCGCGCCTCGGGGTGCGGCGCGCCAGTGAAGGGCGTCCCCGGACGCCGAACAGTGGGAGGGCCGGCAACGGCCCGCATGCACCACGGGAGAACATGAGATGGCCAAGGCAAGCAAGCGCTCCGCCGCCAACAGCAAGAAGGTTGAGTTCGGGAAGTACTACGCCCTCGGCGAGGCCGTCGCCCTCGTCAAGGAGTGCGCCAACGCCAAGTTCGACGAGACCGTCGAACTCGGCTTCCTCCTCGGGGTGGACCCCCGCCACGCCGACCAGATGGTCCGCGGCTCGGTCGCCCTGCCCCACGGCACCGGCAAGACCGTCCGCGTCGTGGTGTTCTGCGAGCAGGAGGAGCAGGTGAAGGCCGCCCAGGAGGCCGGCGCGGACTTTGTCGGCTCCGAGGACCTGGCCAACAAGATTCTCGGCGGCTGGACGGACTTCGACGCCGCCGTCGCCGCCCCCGACATGATGCGCCACGTCGGCAAGCTCGGCAAAATCCTCGGCCCCCGCGGCCTCATGCCCAGCCCCAAGGCGGGCACCGTCACCCCCAACGTGGGGCAGGCCGTCCGCGAGATCAAGGCCGGCAAGATCGAGTACCGCGTGGACAAGAACGCCAACATCCATGTGCCCGTCGGCAAGGCCAGCTTCTCCCCCGAGCAGCTTGAGGAGAACGCCTCCGCCGTGATCGAGGCGATTGTGAAGGCGCGGCCCGCCGCCTGCAAGGGCACCTATCTCAAGGTCGTCTGCATGAGCAGCACCATGGGCCCGGGTTTCAAGATGGATCCCGTCGCCGCGGCCGCCATCAAGGCCCGCTGATCCCCGAAAATCCGACGCCGGCCCGTTCCGAAACGAACGGGTCGGCGTTTTCTTTTGTGCTCGGGGGAGGGCGTCCCTCAGGGGGATTTCCGTGTCCGCCCCGTCACTTCTCCGCCGTGTACGCGGCGAAGGCCGCCGCAACGCCCGCGTCCTCCGCGTTTCCCCCATGCACGATCACCCGGTAGCGCAGGCGCAGGGGTTTTCCCCTGGGCAGGTCCGTGTACTCCCCGTTTTCCGGCCAATACATGGGGGTGGGGGAGAAGAACCCGTAGTCCCGCGTGAACCACGGCGCCGGGTGCCACGGGTTTCCCGGGTGCTGCAGGATGGCCAGCCCCTCCGCCTTTCCGCCGCGCGCGCCGCTGTAGTCGGCCCAGGGCGAGGGTTTGCCGAAGGTGCCCTTCTCATCCCGGTCCCCCTCCGCGTTGACCAGGGCGCCCCCCTGCTTCACGCTCAGTTCGGGGACCATGCGCGCCGAAAAGAGCGAGTGGTTGGTCTGCTCGATCCGGACGTCCTCCTGCGGGGTTATCACGATGTCAAAGTCAATCTGCCGGACCCTTTCCGAGGGGGCCGACACGGTGACGGTCCGCTCGTCGCGGATCACCGGGTCTTTCCCCGGCCGCACCCAGAGGCACCGGTCGCGGAAAACCGCCCGGTCCCCCCGCGCCTCAAGGATCTCCACCCCCTCGCTCACAATCTGGCCCCGGTCCAGCCCCTCCTGCCAGTAGTTTCCCCCGTTCACCCTGTCGCATCCGAAAAACAGCGAATGGTGGTGCGGATAGGGCTCTGAGGTCTCCGTAGTTACCGTTTCCCCGCTGAGCGGACCGTTCACGGGGAAGAAATACGGATATTTCTGCGAGCGGTCCGTCTTGTAGACGGTAAACAGGCTCCCCGCCACAGAGACCCGCACTCCTCCGTCCACGGCCTCCGCGGCGACTTCGCGGTTCTTTCCCCCTTCTGCCGCCGCCCAGTCACCGCCCGGCACCGCCGCCAGCAGTGCCAGCAGCGCCGCCGCCCTCAGGAAATTCCGGATGCCAGACCTCGAAAACCGCAGACAAGCGCCCATCTCTATCTCCCTTTCCGTTTCGTGAGGCGTTTCAGCCCTTTCCAAAGCGTGCGACCGGGGCCCAGTGTACTCTTCCGGAGGCGAACGACGCCATTTGGCGTCATTTCCGGCAACAGAGGGGGAACAGGCTCCGCAGGGGGAGGCGGACCCGCCCGGATTCAGTTCTTGCCGGAAAAAGGCCCAGAAAAGGGCCAGAACGGTGCCCATGGAAACAAACCCGCTTCTGGGAGAGTCCAACTTGGCGCACCCGGCAAGCGCGGGTCTTGGTCCTCAACCGGCCCTTTTGGGAACGTTTTTCGTTGTTCGTGGATAAAGAAAGCCAGAACAAGGCGCGGAAACCCCTTCAAACGGGAAAAAACCGTTCCGCCCTGGGAACTCCTGGTGCGTTTATGCGTATTCGCACTTTGGCTTATTTTGGACGTAACCTATTGACATTGAACAGACTATCGTGTACACTATGCCCCGATACGGCTTCATTCGTCAAGCTGTGCAGTGCGGGAAGTGTGACCCCGGTCCCCAGAGAACCCTTTTTTAGACGGGGTGACGTGCGTTAAAGCGGGGAATCAGCACGCTGCGGCGTTGTGCCGGGGGTTGGATTAGAAAGGAGCAAACGGTTATGACACTTAGACTTGCAACGGGCCTGTGGGTGTTTTCCCCCGCCTCCGACCGCTATTGCGCGGACGGCTACCGGGATTTGCCCCGCACCGTGGATGTGCTGGCGACCATCGCCAAGCTCAAGGGCATCAAGGGAGTGGAGGTCCGCCAGACGGACATCACCGCCGATTTGCCGGCGAAGGAGATGCGCCGCCTGCTCAAAGAGCACGGGCTGGTGTGCTCCTGCGTGGCCATGAACCTGTGCCATTCCCGCCGCTTCGCGCTGTCCGGTTTCGGCCACCAGCACCAGAAAACCCGCAACGCGGCCATTGACGAGGGGCGCAAGGCGGTGGACCTGGCGCGGGCGCTGGGCACCACGGAGGTCACCCTCCGCCTGAACACGGACGGGTTCGACTATCCCTTCCACATTGACTACACAACCCACTGGAACACGGTGATCTCGTCCATCAAGACGATCGCGAAATACGCCGCGCCGGACGTGAATGTGGCGGTGGCCTACAAGCCGCGCGAGCCGCGCCGCCACCTCACGGTCTCCTCCGTGGGCAAGGCGCTGTCCATGTGCCAGGAAATCGCCATGAAGAACGTGGGGGTGGGGATGGACTTCTCCCACGCCCTCATGGCCGGCGAAAACCCCGCCGAGTCCATCGCGTTCCTGTCGCGGGCCAGCAAGCTCTTCCAGATTTACTTCAGCGACGGCTACGCCCTCAACGACGACGGCATGGCGCCCGGCAGCCTGCACCTGTGGGAGACGCTGGAGGCGCTCTTCTACCTGCGCGTGGCGAAGTACAAGGGCTTTGTGACCATTGACATCGCGCCGCAGAGGATAGAGCCGACCCACGCCCTCCAGATCGCCATGGGCAACCTGTCCATCCTCTGGAAGAAGCTGGAGAAGCTGGACGTGGCCGAGCTGCGCAAGGCCCAGAAGACCCTCGACGCCACCGAGAGCCAGCGCATCATCCGCCGGGTCATGCTCCAGGGATAGGGGCCGGGCCGTCCGCCATGACACACCAGTAAACACCCGCCGGTTTCGCGGAATCCGCCCCGAAACCGGCGTCCGTTTTGGAAAGGAGCCTGACCCTGCCCAAGGGCAACCTTCTCGGCCTGAAGGCCTCGCAGCTGCGCTTTCTCGAGCGCCTGGAGCGGCGCGCCGTGCCGCCCGACGCCCTCATTTCCCCCGAACTCGCCCGCTCGCTGGCCGAGTTCTCCGCCGAGACCGGCCGCCAGTGCGGCGTGCTGCTCGACCGCCGGGGCCGGGTGGCTGCGGTGACGGTGGGCGACGCCCACGCCGTGCCCCTGCCCGACGTGCCGAAGCGCGGATATGACCGCCTCTGCGGCCTGCGGCTGGTCCACACCCACCTGCGCGACGAACCGCTGGACGAGGAGGACCTCACCCATCTGGCGCTGTGCCGGCTGGACCTGGTCGCCGCGGTCGTGGTCGAGGCCGGCGGCCTCCCCGGCGCGGTCCACCGGGCGCACCTGCTGCCCGACAACGCGGGCGGAACGCCCTGGCGCGTGCTTCCCCCCGAGTCCGTCCACGCCCTGCCCGAAGACTGGCAGTCCTTCATCGGCGCGCTGGAGGAGGAGTTCGACCGCATGCGGTCCCGGGCGCTGGCCGCCGGGGTCGAGAGCCGGGCGCTGCTCCTGCACGTGTCCGAAAACTCCCTCACCGAGGTGGAGGACTCGGTGCGGGAACTGGCCGAGCTGGCCCGGAGCGCCGGAGTGGACCCGGTGCACACGGTCATCCAGCGCCGGCCCCCCGATCCCAAACATGTGCTCGGGCGCGGCAAACTGCGCGCCGTGCTCATCCAGGCCCTGCAGAAGGGGGCCGACCTCCTCGTGTTCGACATGAACCTCACGCCGTCGCAGGTCAAGGCCCTGTCCGAATACACGGACCTCAAGATTCTCGACCGCACCCAGCTCATTCTCGACATCTTCGCCCGCCACGCCGTCACCCGCGAGGGGCGGCTCCAGGTGGAGCTCGCGCAGATGCGCTACCTCATGCCCCTGCTCAACCTGCGTCAGACC
>JAKPUV010000311.1 GCA_029554925.1 Candidatus Hydrogenedentota bacterium
AGGGCGAGGTCGCGCATGCCGGGGTAGCCGGGGGACCAGCGCTGGCCGTCTTTTTCGCCGACGCCCGCGAGGGCGCGGAGTTCGGCGTGGACGGCGTCGGCCATGTCCTCGGCGACGCGGTCGGAGAGGCCCTGGAGCAGAAGGGCGCCCTCGCTGTCGCCCGCGGCCTTGAGTTCCTCGACGAAGCGGTCGGCGTCGGGCCCGCCGGAGGTGACCTGGAGACCGATGAGGCCGGGCGCGCCGTCCCGCGCGGCGGGGAAGTACTGCGCGCCGGACACGGTGTCCTCGCCGCCCGCGCCGAGGACGCGGGTGAAGGCGAGGCGGGCGAGTTCGCGCGCTGGGTTCTCGGGGTCGCACACGACGACTTCGTCGCCCTCGGCGCGGCAGGGAAAGAGGCCGTAGACGCCCTGCGGGCGGAGCCACCCCTTTTCCGCCGCGAGGGCGGTCCACCGTTCAAACAGCGCGTCCAGCTCGGCGGCGGTGTGGCCGCTGCGCTCGCGCATGGCCGTGCTGCCGAATTTCCAGTTGAGGGAGTAGAGCGTGCGCCGGTCCAACCGGGGGGCGAATTCGGCCAGCGGAATCTCCAGGGTGCGCGCGCGGAAGCGCGGCGCCGCGGACCCGTCGTACTTCGCGGCGTCCACAATCCGCGGCGGCAGGGTGGCCAGCAGGTGCTCCTCGCGGTCGGCGCGCTGGCGCGCGAGGCGGTGGCTTTGGGTGAGGCGGGCGCGGTTCTTCGCGGCCATCTCCGCGCGCCCGTCCGGCGTGGCGGCCATCAGGGCGTTCATCACGTTCACGCCGTCCATGGCGGTGCGGCAGTAGAACACGTCGCCGCGCATGGCTTCGGGGTCCTCGTCGCCCGCGAGGGCGACGGCGGCGGCGTGGCGGTCGCTGACGGGCGCGCCACCGATGAGCAGCGGCAGGTCGAGCCCCTGCTCGCGCATCATTTTCGCCACGGTGATCATGTGGTTCGACGTCTGGACCAGCAGGGCGGACATGCCGATGGCGTCGGCGTGGTGCTCCCGCGCGGCGTCCAGAAAACTCTGCAGCGGGGTCATGGTTCCGAGGTCCACCACCTTGTACCCGTAGTTTTCGAGCAGCGTGCGGGCCAGGTCCTTGCCGATGGAGTGGACGTCCTGGTAGACCGTGCCGACGACGACGGTGCCCTTGAAGCTGCGCTGGCCGCCGGGTTCGACGCCCGCCTCGTCGCGCATGAAGGCCTCCAGGAAGCCCATGGCCTGTCGCATGACGTCGGCGGACTTCAGCAGGTGCGGCAGGGAGACCTCGCCCCGGCCGAAGCCGTCGCCGAGGTCCTGCATGGCGCGCATGAGGTGGCCGTTGATGAAGTCGAGCGGCGCGTGGCGCTCCATCGCGGCGGCCACCTGCTCCACGATGCGGTCCTGGTAGGCGTAGCGGCGGCCCTTGACCTCCACCTCGCCCGCCACGCGCTCCTTGTGGCCGTCCTTGATCTTCTGGACCACCGCCTCCTCCAGGGGGAGGTCGTCGTAGGTGCTGCGGCGCGGCGCGGCGCCGCCCGTGCGCTGTTCGGCGATGCCCTCCAGCTCGGCGAAGGCGTCCATGTCGTGCTCCAGCACGATGCGCAGGCCGAGGGCGTAGTGCGCCGGGTCGAGGTCGGCGACGAAGACGTAGTGGTTCGGGTTGACAATGGCGGCGTCCAGGCCGCGCTTGCGCGCCTCGTCGAGGAAGACCGAGGTGAGCACGGTGCGCATGTAGGGCTTCTTGGCGAGGCCGTTCGTGAGGTTGCCGACGCCCAGCGTGGTGCCCGCCTGCGGGAAGCGCTCCTTGAGCAGGCGCACGCCCTCCAGGGTCTCCACGGCGAAGTTCATGCCCGGCTCGGACTCCGAGCCGATGGGGAACACGTTCACGTCCACGAAGACCCGCTCCGGGGCCACGCCGTACTTGTCGCGGACCAGCTCCAGGAGCTGCGTCGCCAGGTCGAGCTTCTCGTCCCGCGTGGCGGCGGGGCCCTTCGGGCCGGTGCACAGGGCCACATAGACCGGGTCGTGGGCGGCGGTCGCCTGCAGCACGGCGTCGGCCTTGATCAGCCCCGGCGACACCTCCTCCAGGGAGATGGAGTTGATGACCGGGCGGCCGGGGTACACCTTCACCGCCTCGGCCAGGGCGTCCACCTGGAACGAGTCGAGGCACATGGCCCCCTTGAAGTCCGTGGTCTGGACATGGACCACCTCCTTCAGGGCGGCCACGGTGTCCACGAGGTTCGAGTCCATGCAGACGTCCACCACCTCGCAGCCCAGCTCCTCCACCTGCTCGCGGACCACCTCCTCCAGCACGTCGTGGTTGATGCCCGTGTCATTTTCCACGGCGTCGCGCACCTTCTTCGACCCGCGGATGTTCAGGCGCTCGCCGAAACGGATGAGGGACTTCGACCCGTCCAGCAGCACGGCCTTCTGCGGACCGGAGACATACAGGCCGGGCTCGGGGGCGCGTTCGCGGGGGGAAACCCCGCGCAGGGCCTCCACGGTGGCGCGGATGTGCTCCGGCGTGGTGCCGCAGCACCCGCCGACCACGCGCACCCCCAGGTCCGCAACGAATCCCCGGAGCAGCGCCGCGAAGCGGTCCGGCGCGAACCGGAACACCGTGCGGCCGTTCTCCGACACGGGCAGCCCGGCGTTCGGCACGACCGACACGGGCACGCGGGAAAACCGGCACAAGGTCTCCACCGCCGGAACCATGAGGTCCGGGCCGATGGAGCAGTTGATGCCGAAGACATCCACGCCGATGCCCTGCACCGTCGTGAGGGCGGCCTGGATGTGCGTGTGGAAAATCTGCATCCGGGCAAATTGGTCCACCGTCACCTGGGCCATCACGGGCACCCGGCGCCCGCGCTCCGCCATGGCGTCGAAGCCGCCCATCACCGCCGCCTTCACCTCCAGGATGTCCTGCTGGGTCTCGTAGAGGAAGGCGTCCACCCCGCCGTCCAGCAGGCCCAGGGCCTGGCGGCGGAAATTGGCGCGCACCTCGTCAAAGGTGGCGCGGCGCAGGGTGGCCCGCGTGTTGGAGATCACCCGGTTGGACGGCCCCATCGAGCCGACGACGAAGAGGGGCCGCCCGTCGAAGGCGCGGTCCCGGCGGTGCAGGTCGCGGGCCCCGGCGGCGATTTCCGCGCCCCGGCGGCTCAGCCAGTAGGCCAGCTCGTCATGGGAGAGGCGGCGCGGGTCCACGCCGTGCGGGTTGGCCGTCCACTGGGACAGGTCCAGCCCGGAAAAGTCATACTCCGCCAGCCGGAAGGCCGACGCGCCGAAGGTGTTCGTCTCCACGGCGTCGGCCCCGGCGCGGTAGAACGCCAGGTGGATGTCCCGCATGGCCACCGGCAGGGAGAAATTGAGCAGGTCCACCAGCATTTTGTAGTCGGGGCCGCCAAAAGCGGCGTCCCCCAGGCCGAGCGCCTGGACCATCGTGCCCGTGGCGCCGTCCAAAACCAGCGCCCGGTCCCGTTTTAAAGCAGCGGCAAAATCCATGACTTACCTGTGGTTCCTTCCCTAGTAGCCCCCCGCGTGCTGGGAACATTGTAGTCCACCGCCCCGGGTTTTGCCAAGTCCGCGCGCCGCCGGGCCGGTCTGCGGGCATGTGCCGTCTGGAACATCGGCCCCAGCCGTCGCAGCGCACCGGGTGCGCATCCCGCTGACCGGGAGGTTTCGGGCACCCAGCCCCGCCGAAATCATAATAGTATGTTTTCGTGGATTACGTCCAATTCCGTTGCGGGACTTGCCGTTGGAAGGGGGGCATGTTATACTCAAAATGACGCTGAGGCAGGTTTGCAGGGCTTTCTTCCGACGCCACGTCGGCAAGCCCCCGTGTAGAGCTGTTTGTTTTTGGCTGTTATCGGGAACTATTCCCAAACTGCTGGAAAGGGTGACTCATGAAGAAGGTATTCCTGTGTGCGGCCGTGGCGATGCTGGTTTCGTTCGCCGCCCAAGCCCAGAAAAGCTGGCTGTTTGACACGGCCGGGAACGCGGAGGGCTGGACGGCCGCCGCGCAGGTTTCCGGGTTCGGCGTCTCCGGTGGCTCTCTCAACTTCACCTGCGCCGGGGGCGATCCCCAGGTCCAAAGTCCGGACTTCATCGGCGCCCCGCTGGTGGGCAGCACCAACCCGTGGCTTAAACTGGACCTGGAAAGCTCCGTGACGGGGGACTACCAGCTCTTCTTCATCCGCACGGACCGGGGGATATCCGAGGAGGATTCCATCTTTTTCCGGGTGCAGGCGGGACGGGCGCTGTACCAGATTCACATGCCCCGCCGGCTGGGAGACCAGGGGAAGAACGGGACGGACCTCTGGACCAACCGGAGCATCCGGCAGTTCCGCTTTGACCCGCCCGGCGGCACCGGCACGGTGAAGATTCATTCCTTTATCGTGGAGAACCACCCCCACCCCGACTGGCCGTTCAACCTTCTTCCCGGCGGCATTGGCGGGGGGCACGCCTCGGGCTGGTACCCGCAGAACGTGATCACCAACTTCCAGGTGACGGCGGCGGGGACCGTCAGCATGAACGTCACGGGCAGCGACCCCTTCTTCGGGGTGGATCCGCTGGCCTTCGACCCGAATGCCTTCAAATACCTCTACATCCGGCAAAGCCACACCGGCTTCGCCTCGGGCAACGCGGCCAGCTCCCAGACCTTCGCCTTCCCCGGAACGGGCGGCACGGGGTATGTGAACAAGGACTGGCGGCATTACCCCAACAACGGCGCGGCGACCATCGTGCTGGACATGACCACGGGCACGACAAACGCGTCCTGGGCCGGGGCCTACGGGTCCATCTCGCAGGTGCGGATTGACCCCAGCACGGAGGCCAACGCGGCGACCTACGTCTACGACCACATTGCCCTGCGCACGGCCGGCGACTTCTCGTCCGCCGCGGTGCAGTGGCCCGCCATGGCCGGCCCCGGCGCCTGGGTGGCCGCCAAGCACGACACCTACGCGGGCAGCCAGGTGGCCCTCGCCGGGGGCGCGGCCACGCTCACCCAGACCGCGGGCGGGCAGCCCATGGCCATGCTGAACCAGGACTTCGTCGTGAACGCGGCGAACCGGTACCTGTATCTGGACGTTGCGGCGAACACCACGGCGCCGCGCATGCTCACGTTCTACGCGGGCTGGGCCGTGGACGGCAAAGAGTTCACCGCCGGCGGCACCGCGCGCCAGTACGCCGGGCGCATCGCCACAAACGCGGGCGCGAACCGCTATGTGGTGGACCTGGGCGCGGCGCAGGCCTCCCCGTTCAACGGCGCGTGGTCCGGCCTGCCCCACGGCCTGATGCTGCGCTTCGGCGACGGCGAGGCGGACCTGTCGTCGGTCGTCGTGACGAATGTCGGCCTTCTCGCCGCCGCGCCGCCCGAAATCGCCATGGTGGACACGGAAAGCGCCACCAACGCGGACGCCTACGCCAAGACTATGGCGCTGAACGCCGGAACCGGGGTCGCCTGGAGCCTGTCGGGGCAGCCCTCGGGCATGACCATCAACGCCTCCACAGGCGCCATCTCCTGGCCGACGCCCGTCTACAACGCCTCGGCGTACACCATCACCGTGACTGCCACCAACGCCCAGGGCACGGACACCGAGGTCTTCGCGCTGAGCGTGGCCGACGCGGTCGCGCCCGCCAACCCCTCCCTGTCCAGCACCTCGCACAGCGTCGGCGGCACCCTGGCGGCCAGCCAGATCGTCATGCAGTGGACCGGCGCGTCCGACGGCGCGACGGGCGTGAACGGCTACTCCTTTGTCTTCTCCGGAGACCCCGGGGCGGCCGTGGACACCACGGCGGACCTGGCCCACTCGGCGGACCCGCACACTGTGACCAGCGCCGCGCTGGCCGACGGCGCCTGGTATTTCCGCCTGCGCACGCGCGACGGCGCGGGCAACTGGTCCACCCCCGTCACCTGGGGGCCCACTACCATTGACACCACCGCGCCCGTGGTGACGCTCACCGGGGCCTCCACGGTCACCCTGGAATGCGGCGTGGACAGCTATTCGGAACTGGGTGCGGCCTGGACCGACAACATCCTCGGCGCGGGTGCCGTGACCAACATCTCCGGCGCCGTGGGAACCGCCGTGGGCGACTACTTCGTCACCTACACCTTCACGGACAACGCGGGCAACGCTGACAGCAAAACCCGGACCGTCAGCGTTGTGGACACGGCGGTCCCGGTGGTCACGATAGACGGCGGCGTGTCCGCGCTCGGCGGCGAGTGCGGTGTGGCGCTGGCGCTTCCGGGTGCCACGGCGGCGGATGTCTGCGACGGCGCGCTGACAGCGTCGGTTTCGGACTACGACGGCCTCAATGAGGCCGCCCCGGCGGCGGGCGTGTATGACGTGGTCTACTCCGCGACGGACGGCGAGGGAAACACGGGCACCGCCACGCTGACGGTGACGGTGGACGACACCACCGCGCCGTTGGTCACGATCGGCGGCGGCATCTCCACGCTTTCGGGCGAATGCGGCGTCGCGCTGACACTTCCGGGCGCCACGGCGTCTGATGTGTGCGACGGCGCGCTGACGGCGGCGGTGTCGGACTACGACGGCCTGAACCCGGCGGCCCCCGCCGCCGGCGTGTATGACGTGGTCTACGCTGCGACGGACGGCGAGGGGAACACGGGCACCGCCACGCTGACGGTGACGGTGGACGACACCACCGCGCCGGTGGTCACGATCGGCGGCGGCGTCTCGACGCTTTCGGGCGAATGCGGGGCGGGCCTGGCGCTTCCGGGCGCGACGGCGACGGACACCTGCGACGGCCCCCTGGCGGCCCTGGTGACGGACGATGACGGCCTGAACACCGCGGCCCCGGCCTCGGGGGTGTACGACGTGGTCTACTCCGCGACGGACGCCGAAGGCAACACGGGCACGGCGACGCTCACGGTGACCATTGAGGACACCCTTGCCCCCGTGGTCACGATAGACGGCGGCGTGTCCGCCCTGTCCGGCGAGTGCGGTGTTGCGCTGGTGCTTCCGGGCGCCACGGCGGCGGACGACTGCGACGGCGCGCCGGCGGCGTCGGTGTCGGACTACGACGGGCTGAACCCGGCGGCCCCGGCCGCGGGCGTGTATGACGTGGTGTACGCCGCGGCCGACGCGGCGGGGAACACGGGCACGGCGACGCTCAC
>JAKPUV010000313.1 GCA_029554925.1 Candidatus Hydrogenedentota bacterium
GACGGGCCTGACGCAGGCGGCGGCGGGGGCGGCGTTGACGGCGGCGGAGCTGACGGTGGGCACGGTGACGGAGGTATACAGCGAGACCGTCCCCGCCGGGCAGGTCATCAGCCAGAGCCCGGCGGCGGGCACGCTGGTGGCGGAGAACACCCCGGTGAACCTGGTGGTCTCCCTGGGCAGCGAGCCGGTGAATGTGCCCGACGCGGGGCTGGCGGCGGCCATCCGCGACCAGCTCAGCCTGGCGCCGGCCACGCCCCTGACGCGGGCGCACCTGGCCGCGCTGACCACCCTGAGCGCCTACAACCGGGGCGTCGCGGACCTGACGGGGATCGGGCACGCCGTCAATCTTGTGAACCTCGATCTGGGGAACAACAGTATCGCGGACCTGACGCCGCTGTCCGGGCTCGCAACCCTCGATTCCCTCAACCTGTCCACGAACCTCATCACCAATCTCGGGCCGCTTTCCGGGCTTTCGGGCCTGCGCTATCTCACTGTGCCCTCCAACCAGATAGCGAACCTGGCACCCCTCGCCGGAATGTCCGGGCTTCTGCAGCTTGCCCTCCACGAGAACCAGATTGCCGATCTGACGCCCCTCGCCGGGCTGACCGGGCTGGAGGCGCTTAACGTCAGCAACAATCTGATCACCGACCTGACGCCCCTGTCCGGCCTCACGGCGCTGGAATCGCTGGGCGCGGGCAGCAACCAGGTGGCCAGCCTCGTCCCGCTCGCCGGGCTGACGGCCCTCACCGAACTGAGCGTCGGCAACAACCAGCTCACCACGCTGGCCGGTATCGGCGCGCTGGTAAACTTGGAGACGCTGTACGCGAGCAGCAACGCGCTGACCGAAGCGGGCGCGCTGTCCGGGCTCGCCGCGCTCACGGCGCTGTATCTGGGGGACAACGAGCTCGCGGGGCTTCCGGACCTTTCGGCCCTTACCGTGCTCGACTATCTGGACATCCGGTACAACGAGCTCACGGACACGGACGCGCTGGCCGCCCTGACGGCGCTGACGGCGCTCGACCTGCGCGGCAACCAGCTTTCGGACATCGCGGGGCTCTCGGGGCTGTCCAATCTGCGCACGCTCAACCTGAACTACAACCGGATCACCGACGCCGCGCCCCTGGCCGGACTGACGGCGCTGGAGTGGCTCAGCCTGCGGGTCAACCGGCTCACGGACGCCGCCCCGCTGGCGGGGCTGGCCTCCCTCTACAGCCTGAATCTCCAGTCCAACAACCTGATCACCGTGGCGCCCCTCGTGGGCGGCGCGGTGTTCACCACCCCCCCCGACACCCCCGGCCTGAACATCCAGGGGAACCCGCTCCTCGCGGACGTGTGCGACACGCAGATCCCCGCGCTGGAGGCGCGCGGCGTCACGGTCACCCATGACGCCTGCACGGGCCCGGTGTACGTGCCCGACCTGTCCGGCATGACCCGCGCGGCCGCGGAGGCCGCGGTTGACGCCGCCGGCCTGTATGTCAGCGAGACCACCGAGGTGTTCAGTGAAACAGTGCCGGCGGGCTACCTGACGGCCCAGGACCCGCCCGCGGGCCTTCCGGTCACGGCGGGGTCCGGGGTGGACATCACGGTGAGCACGGGGCCCGAGGGCGGACAGCTGGTCAACGTGCCCGACGCGAACCTCGCGGCGGCGATCCGGGTTTCCCTGGGCCTGGCCCCGGACACGCCGCTGACCACGGCGCACCTGGCGGACCTCAACAGCCTGGGCGCCAACGGTTCCGACATCGCCGACCTGACCGGCCTGGAATACGCGGTCAACGCGGTCTACCTGAACTTCTACAACAACAACGTGTCCAGCGCGGCGCCGCTGGCCGGGTTGACCAGCCTGCGCAGCCTCACCCTGAGCATGAACCCGGTGACGGACCTCTCGCCGCTCGCGGGCCTGACCAATCTGACGGGTCTGTACCTCTACCTCTGCGGCGCGTCGGACATCACGCCCCTTGCGGGAATGGTCCACCTGTACGAGTTGAACCTGAACAGCAACGGGCTGACGGACCTCGCGGCGCTGTCCGGCATGACGGAACTCGTCTACCTCTATGTGAACGACAACGCGCTGACGAGCCTGGCCCCCCTGTCGGGACTCCCCGCGCTGATCCATCTGGAGGCCCACCATAACCAGCTTGCCGACGTCTCCGGGATTTCCGGGCTCGCCGGCCTGGGCCACCTGAACCTGGCCAACAACCAGATTCAGGACGCGTCGCCCCTGGCCGG
>JAKPUV010000314.1 GCA_029554925.1 Candidatus Hydrogenedentota bacterium
CGCGGATCAGCTTCTTGCGCTCCTCGCTCATGTTCTCCGGCATGACGATGCGCACCTGGTAGCCCTTGAGCCGCCCCACCAGCGCCACGCCGATGCCCGTGTTCCCGGAGGTCGGCTCCACGATGACGGAGTCCGGCTTCAACAGGCCCTTCGCCTCCGCCCCCTCCAGCATCGACAGGGCCACGCGGTCCTTGATGCTGCCGCCGGGGTTGAGGAACTCCGCCTTGGCGTAGATGGGCATGCCGCGCAACTGAATCAGCGGCGTGTTTCCGATGAGCGCAAGAATGTTGTCCGTAAGCATGATTCGCCCTTTGACCGCGGGAATGGCCGGCGCGGCGCGACCGAAGCGCCCGCCGACATGTGCGGAAAGGATACCAGACCCGCCGGACAATCACAAAGCCCATCCGCCGCCCTGCCTTTACTGTTCAGGCTTTGATCTCAAAGTTAAACTGTCAATCATTCCCTCCTCATACGCCTTATCTCATGGCGCCCCTTTTCCTGAGCGTTCCCTTCCCCATCTGCGCGAATCTGCGGCATCTGCGGACACTCCTATCTTCCCAGGTTGACCGCCCGGCGCGGGCGTGTGTAGAGTCAGTCCATGTTCCGGCGCCGGAACGGCGGTGCCGGGCAGGGAGAACGGTGCCATGATGGGTGTGATCGGCCTGATCGCGTTGCAGGGGATGCTGTGCGCCGCGCCGGAAGCGGCGGCGGCGGAGGAGGGATCCGGGTGGGTGATGCCCTATGACGCCCCGGCGGGGGTCTGGACGGAGGCGCTGCCGGTGGGCAACGGCCGCCTGGGCGCGATGGTCTTCGGCGGGGTGGCCGAGGAGCGCATCCAGCTGAACGAGGACTCGTTGTGGTCGGGGGGGCCGCAGGACGCGGACAATCCGGAGGCGCTGAAGCACCTGCCGGAGGTGCGGCGGCGGCTGTTCGAGGGCAAGGTGGGGGAGGCGGAGAAACTGACGATCCAGAGCATGGTCTGCAAGGGGCCGGGCTCGGGACTGGGCAACGGCGCGCAGGTGAACTTCGGCTCCTACCAGACCCTGGGCGACCTGCGCTTCACGTTTGAGGACGGAAAAGAACCGTCGGACTACCGCCGCACGCTGGACCTGGACTCCGCGACCACCGGGGTCTCCTACCGCATCGGCAAGACGCGCTTCACGCGCGAACTGTTCTCCAGCCACCCCGACCGGGTGATCGCGATCCGCCTCACGGCCGACAAGCCGGGCAGGCTCTCGTTCTCCGTCGGCCTGGAGCGCGACCCGAAAAACAGCTCGCGCCCCTGGAAAAACGACTCGCGCATCGCGCCGTTTGAAACGGCCGAGGACCCCGACCCCCGCGTGGACGCGGTGCCGCTGGAGGGCGGCGTGCTGGAGATGTCCGGGCGGGCCTGGCAGGGGAAGGGCATGGCCTACGCCGCGCGGCTGCTGGTGCTTCCGGAGGGCGGCACGGTGAAGGCGGAGGGCGCGCGCCTCGCGGTGCGCAAGGCGGACGCCGTGACCCTGCTGCTGGCGGCGGCCACCGACTACCGGGGCGGCGATCCCGCGGCAACGTGCCGCGAAACGCTGGACGCCGCGCGCGCCCGCCCGTGGGACGAACTGCGGGCGCGGCACGTGGCGGACCATCAGGCGCTGTTCCGGCGGGTGGACCTGTCGCTGGGGCCGGACCCGACCCCCGGCGCGACGATCCCCGCGCGGCTGCGGGCGCTCCACCAGGGGGCGGCGGACCCGTGGCTGGACGCGCTGTACTTCCAGTACGGGCGCTACCTCCTCATGTCATCGTCACGCCCCGGCGACCTGCCCGCCAACCTGCAGGGCATCTGGTGCGACCATTTCCAGGCGCCGTGGAACTGCGACTACCACCACAACATCAACGACCAGATGAACTACTGGATCGCCGAGCCGGGCAACCTGTCCGAATGCCAC
>JAKPUV010000320.1 GCA_029554925.1 Candidatus Hydrogenedentota bacterium
CCGTGTCGGCGTCGGACACCCTCACCCTGAAACTCGCGCCCGGCGGCGGATTCGCAGCCCGCTTCGAGCGCCCCTGACACCCGCATGGCGGCGCGGCGACGCCGTGCCGTAAGATGAAGGCATGGGAATGGATGACGTCATTGTAAGGGCCGCCGAAACGGACGAGGAGTTGCGCCAGGCCAACGACCTGATGGCCAAGGCGCACTTCTCCGACTACTGGGAGGGGGCGGAGTGGGTGGGCCCCCAGGGCATGGGCTATCCGGGGTTCCGGCGCGAGCACGTCCGGATCGCGCTGCACCGGGGGCAGGTGGCCGCCGCGCTGCGCCTGACCACGGACACCATCCGCGTCGGGGAGGCGCGCCTGAAAATGGCCGGGTTCGGCTGCGTCACGACGGACAAGGCCTACCGGCGGCGCGGGCTGACGAGTCTGGTCATGGACGACGCCATGCACTATCTGCGCGAGCACCGCTTCCACGCGGCCATGCTGTTCGGCATCCCGGACTTCTACCACCGCTGGGGGTTCGCCACGGCCCTCGCGGAGTACGCCACGGTGATCCACCTGCGCGACGCATCGCCGGAGACGGCGCCCGCCTGCCGCATCCGGAAGATCAAGCCGGGGGACATCCCCGCCGTGCAGCGCATGCACGCCGCGAACGACGAGGAGACGGCCTGCTCCCTGGTCCGGAGCGCCGCGCACATCAGCAACAAATGGGCGCGCTGGGAGAACGCGCGCGTCCTGATCGATGAAAAGGGCAGGGTCACCGCCTACCTGCGCGGACGGCCCGACGGGACGGATTATCTGGTGGACGAGGCCGGGGTGGCGGGATATGACGCCTGCCCGGCGCTCATCCGCGCCGCGGCGCGCCTCGCGCGGGCGGAGTGCGCCGGGCGGGTGAAGTTCCTCGCGCCGCCGAGCCATCCGGTGATCCGCCACCTCCTGGCCTTCCGCGCCGACCACGCCATGCGCACGGACCGCAACGCCAACGGCATGCTGGCGGTGGTGGACACCGGGGAGGCGCTGGAGTCGCTGGTGCCCGAGTGGGAGCGCCTGCTGGCGGGGGGCGCCGGCGGCGACGCCGAAGTGACGCTGGTGGTGGACCGGCGGCCGTGGCGCGTCCGGGCGCTGCGGGGCGCGGTGGACGTCGCGGCGGCCTCCGGCCGCAACAAAATCCCGCTGAACGCGCGGGAGCTCGCGCAGCTGATCGCGGGGTACCGCCATCCCGAGGAGGTTCTCCACGACCGGATCCCCCCCTCGCGGGGCGACGGCCCCGTTTTCCTCAGAACCCTTTTCCCGAAACGGGTGCCCTTTGTGTGGGCGGCCGACCGTTTTTAAGCGTCCGGAGAAGGAGCGGAAGAGATGAGATTCGGCAGCGTGCTCTGGAATGGAACCCCCGTCATCGCGGCCTCCCTCGGGAGCCGCTGGTTTAACTTCACCGTGGCCGCGGCGCGCGTGCTGCCCAACGACAGCATGCCGTTTTCAGAGAGAATCCGGG
>JAKPUV010000336.1 GCA_029554925.1 Candidatus Hydrogenedentota bacterium
GGCTTCTTCTACATCCTCGACCGCAAGAAGGACCTGATCATCCGCGGGGGCATGAACATCTACCCGCGCGAGATTGAGGAGGTGCTGTATCAGCATCCGGCGGTGCGCGAGGCCTCCGTGGTGGGCATCCCCGACCGGATCAGGGGCGAGGAGGTCAAGGTGTACGTCTCCGTCAAGGACGGGGAAGCGCTCACGCCGGAGGAGATCCGGGCGTTTCTGGAGGCGCGCATCGCCCGCTACAAGTGGCCGAAGGAGGTGGAGGTGCTGGAGGACCTGCCCAAGGGTCCGACGGGCAAGATCCTCAAGCGCGAACTGAAGCTCCGCGTCGCCGACCAAGCCTGAAACCGCCGAAAAGGAAACGCGGGGCACCGGAACAACTCCGGCGCCCCGCGGCGTGTTCTCACCAGGGTGTCAGACGGTGCTGGAAACCCACTCCGCGATGCCCTTCATGTCGCCGGGCACGCTCACGCGCAGCTCGTTCCAGGGGCCCTTGCCGCCCAGCGTCACCTCGGCGACGACTTCCGACAGGTCCACCGTGGCGGGCAG
The DNA here is from genome assembly GCA_029554925.1 of Candidatus Hydrogenedentota bacterium. Classification (GTDB taxonomy): domain Bacteria; phylum Hydrogenedentota; class Hydrogenedentia; order Hydrogenedentales; family CAITNO01; genus JAAYBR01. The sequence goes on from JAKPUV010000336.1 coordinate 547, forward strand.
CGGCAGGGCGGCCGCCGCGTCGGCGGAGAGCTTCCCGCCGTTCACGGCGATGAAGCCGTTGTTGCCCCGGTCCAGGGTCTTCTGGGAAACCGGCGTCGCCGTGGACCCCGCGTCCAGCTTCTCCAGGGAGGCCTTCAGCGCGTCCATGTTCGTCGTGGCGATGACGGAGGTGCCCTTGGTCGCCAGGAAGACGCTCAGGCCCTCGCGGATGTTCTCAAACGCGTAAATGTCCGCCCCGTTGATCTGCTCCTTCGGGCCGTCCTTCGCGCCCGCCATGCCCATCAGCATCTTGATGCTTTCCGGCTTGGCGACGTCCATGGCGAGCATCCCGTCAGGCATGCCGTTGTTCACACCCGTCAGCGCCAGGCCGACCTCCTTGCCGATCATGCCGGAGATGAGGCTGATGTACATGCCCGCCTGGGCCGCCTGGGGACTCGCCATGATCAGCGGGCGGACGGCCTGCATGAAGGCCGCGTCGTTGCGCAGGTTGAGCACCACCGGAGAAGTCTCCGGGAAGAGCGTGTGCATCTTCAGCGCGTCCGCCGCCGGCGTCACCGCACCGGACGGCGCGGCCATTGCGAGGCGCACGTAGGACTCGCCCTCGGCCTCGCCCGCCGCAAGAACCACCTCGCCCATGATGCCCTTTAGATAGTCGTACACCGCGGCCAGCGGCTGGCCGTTCGGCGCCGTGGCGGGGAACACACCCGCGTCCTGGAGCCGCGTGATCGAGGTGACCAGCGCGACCTCGGCGCCCGTCTCATAGGGGGACTGGTAGGGGGCCGCCGCGCGCGCGGCCATGCCCTTGATCATGTCCTTGGTGGA
>JAKPUV010000344.1 GCA_029554925.1 Candidatus Hydrogenedentota bacterium
TGCGGACTGGCCGTTCGCCTTCCGTTGCTCCCCACCCCGCATCGCTGCGGCGCAGTTACGGTCGGCTACAGGCCGGAGAAGGTTTACCTGGAGGGGACTCACACCCCTCCGACAAAATGCGCTCGCGGGCGCACTACCGCAGGCGTCCCGCCTGCCTTGTCTTCACCGAAGCCGCCGGGCCTCGATAAGATGCGGCATTTCGCAAGGAATCCGGTCATGCGCAGTGAGGAGGCACGGGCTTCCAGCCCGTGGTCTTGGGCCGCATCCATGACCCGATCACGGGCTGGAAGCCCGTGCCACCTCATTTTGCGCTCCCGGCGTCTTTTCCCCGACAAGCCATCTCCGCCGTGAAACCCTTGACCACCGCGAGCCCGAAGACGAGGCCGCCGGGACGGCGGCGGTACGAAAGACGACCCGCCCGCGCTGTGGTAGACTTTCGCGACCCGGCGAAAGGACTCCTTCCATGACCATGCGCGCGCGTTTTCTTGACCATATCCGCAACGGCGCGGGGCGGCCGTTTGTGTCGCTACAGATCGGCGCGGGGGCGGGGTTTGACACGAAGCTGGCGGGGAAGGAGTGGGCGAGCGAGACGACGGTGGAGGACACTATCCGCGCCTATGAGACCGTGGGCGGGGACGGGCTGATCAATGTGGGCCTGCCGGATTTCGGGCCGGTGGCGCCGGAGCTGGCGTGGCAGACGGAAACGGAGGTCCAGGGGGAGGTGCGGGTCACGCGGTCGCTGCTGGAGACGCCCCACGGGCCGCTGGGCTGGGAGCTGCATGAGCGGAAGCGGCAGGGCTCGACGCCCGTGCGCTATCCCCTAAGTTTCGGCGACTCCCTCGACCCGGTGCGCTGGCTCATTGACCGGCAGCACGCCGCGCTGCCGCGCGTGGCGGAGCTGTGCGGGCCGGTGATCGAAAAGGTGCACCCGGAATGGCCGGTGTGCCTCCAGTGGTCCGTGCAGCCCTTCGAGATGCTCTGCCTCGCGCCGGTGCCGGACGCGGTGATGTTCGCCATGGCGGACCTGGACGCCTACCGCGCCCTGTGCGACCGCATCCGGGACGTGAACGCGGAGCTGTGCCGGGCGGTGATCGGCGCGGGGGCGGACTTCATTTTCCTGGGCGGGCCGGGCCGCGAGATGATGTCGCCGCTGCTCTACGAGACCTTCATGGTGCCCGACTCGCAGGCGATCACCGCGGCGGTGCACGCCGCGGGCGGCCTGGTCTACTCGCACATCTGCTCGCCCGTCCAGCCCTTCCTCGACATGGGCTACTACGGCCAGATGGGGATTGACCTCTTCGAGACGCTGTCGCCGCCGCCCGTGGGCAACGTGGCCGACCTGGAGGCGGCCCGCGACCGGCTTCCGGACGAGATGTGCACGCGGGGGAACATCGGCCTCGACGTCCTCCTCACCGGCACCCCCGACGACGCCCGCGCCGCCGCCGAGGGCGTGCTCGCCGCCACGCGCGGCCACAAGCACATGGTCGCCGCCTCGGACTACCTCTTCTATGACATCCCCCTGGAGAATGTGCGGGCGGTGGTGGAGACCGTTCAGGCGGCCTCCTGAGCGGAGGCGCTGCCGACAAGAGATTGCGTCAGTCGCTTCGCTCGCAATTGCGAAGAAGCGAAGCGCAGGGCGGTGATCTCGTGCCGGCCTTGTCTTTGGGCTCGCCGCCAAAGCGGTGCTTGGGAGCGAGGGGAACGTAGACGCGGCAGGATGCCGCGTCTACTGTGCCGGCCCTGCCTTTGCCCTTGCCCTTCCCCTTCGGGGTTGCTACAATCGGCGGGGGCCGGGTTTCCGGCCGGTGTTGGGCTGCATCCGGCGGGGGACCGCCGAACGGGAGAGCTTTCCATGAAACGGACGCTTGGGTGCGTGGGTTGTCTGGTGCTGTGCGCGGCGGCGGGGGCGTGGGCGGCGGGTTCGCTGGTCCCGGCGGAGCTGAAGTGCGAGTACCGGGTGGACCCGGCGGGGATCGGGGAGACGGCGCCGCGGCTGACGTGGATCCTCACGGGCGAGGGGCGCGGCCTGTATCAGGCGGCGTACCAGATCCTCGCGGCGGATTCGGAGGCGGCGCTGGCGCGGGA
>JAKPUV010000346.1 GCA_029554925.1 Candidatus Hydrogenedentota bacterium
CATGCGCCGGAGCATCTCCGGGGTCACCGTGTCCGCGCGGGCCAGCACGGACCACTTGATGCGGAGTTTCCGGCTGTCCAGCAGGTCGCAGAAGGACCGGACCCATCCCGACATGACGCAGAAGTTGTCGTCCCAGAACACGACGCTTCGGATGCCATGGTTGCGGACGAGATCCTCAATTTCCGCCACGACATGGTCCGGGGAACGCCGACGGAACCGGGCTGCGTCGTTGTTGCCCTGGTGGCAGAAGGCGCAACGCGCCCAGGGGCAGCCGCGCGCCGTGATGACGGTGGTTACATGGCGGCCCAGGTTAAGGCTGGGCAGCGGCTGGTACAGGCCGGGCTTGTACAAATGGCGCGCCGGCGGCGCAAAGGTGTCCAAGTCCTTCACCAGCGGCGCCGCGGGGGTGGCGACCGGGGCGCCTCCGGGGTCGCGCAGCCACAGCCCGGGACAGTCCTCCGGGGAGGTCCCCGCAGCCAGCGCGTCCGTCAGCGCGCACAGCGGGATTTCGCCGTCGCCGGGAACCGCGTAGTCCGCCTCGGGGCAGCTTTCCAGAAAGCGGGGGCCGCAACTGGTCACATACGGCCCGCCGGCCACCAGTGGCACGCCGGGGCAGCGTTCGCGCAGGGCGCGCGCGGTGGCCAGGGCGGCGGGGGCATTCAGGCAGGTCATGACGGACAGGCCGATCAGGCCGGGATGGAGCGCGGCGACCGCCTCGGCGGTCTGGTCAACATTGAAACGCTCCGCCATGGCGTCCACCAGGGCAGCCTCATGGCCCCGCGCCTCGAGGGCCGCGGCGAGGAACCCCACCCCCAGCGGCGGGAGAATCCCGTTCCGCGCGCGCCGGTAGGGACTGCCTATGGACCAGGCGTAGTCGAAGGGCGGTATGACGAAGACGACCTTCATGGGGGACCGTTCACGGTTGCGAATAGATCATATAAACAAAAGTTTACCACGGTAAACGACGCGAATCAAGGCGCGAAAGCGCCCGGCGGCGCGTCACGGCCGGGTGAGGAAGCCGATGAGTGCCTGCTTGAAGGCGCCCTCGTCCCTCCACCCCATGGCGCAGCGGACGGGCCGGCCCTTTGCCTCGTCCACAACCGTCATTCCCTTGTCGTCCACCGCCAGGTTCAGGGTTTCCACCGCCATGAGGCTGTCCGACACCAGCAGTTCAATGGCCGTGGTGTCAAACAGCACGCTGGATCCGTCCGCGGGATACTGACCGCGGTTTTTCCAGGCATCGTAATTCTCGATCACGGCCCGGGCGCGGGGGGCGCCGCTGTTCTTGACTCTGAGGTACTCCTCCCCTTCCAGCCGCAGGGTGCCGCAGACGTCCAGGGGGGCGATGGTGATCTTCCAGGGCGCGGCAAAGACGGCCCTGGCTGCGGGAATGTTGCACACGACATTCCACTCGGGGTCGGGGGTGGCCTTTCCGTTGTAGCCGATCCGCACGCTGCCCGCCATCAGGGTGACATCCGTCTTTTCGGCGATGTCGGGGGCGCGCTTCAGGGCCTCCTCCAGATTGGGCAGGGGGCCGATGGCGCAGAGCTTGAAGTGCCCGGCGGGCTGGCTGCGGATTAGGTCAATCATGGCGCCCACGCCGTCCTCGTGGACCTTTCCGGGGTATTTGTCGAGGGTGTAGTCCCCGAGCCAGGCGGCCTGGTTGATCGCGGCGTCCTCCGTCTTCTTCCCGATGCCCAGGGGGATGTCGGTGCGGCCGATCTTTTCCAGAAGCTTCCCCACGAGCCGCGCCTTGAGGGGCGTGTTGTGCGACGCGGTGACAATCAGCTTGACGTCCATGCGCGGGTCGCCGAGGGCCTGGCAGAGCGCCCAGGTGTCGTCAATGTCGTCGCCGAGATCCGTGTCGAGGATCACGGGCACCGGGGCCGCGTGGACCGCCATGCAGCACAGGCCGGCGAGGCCGAGGGAAAGCATCCATTTCATGTCGTGTTCTCCTGGGTTGGTGTGCCGGGCCAGTGTCCCATTTTTGGCGGGGGCGGCGCAACCGGACCGCGGTTCTTGTCCGTCCCGCGGCGCGGGGGGTATACTCTGCGTGAACTCTTGGACGACACCTTTCATGATGCGGATGGAACAACAGAACCTGCAACGGCAGGAACAGCGGCAGACCCTCACGCACCAGCAGATCATGGGGCTGGGGCTGCTGCAGCTGAACGTGCAGGACCTCCAGCAGCAGTTGGAGGAGATCGTGGAGCTGAACCCCTTCCTGGAGCTGGTGCCGGTGGAGCCGCCGTCGGCGCCGGCCCCCGCCCCAGCGTCGCCCACGGTGGCCTCGGAGGATCCGGACGGGGAGGAATACGCGGAGCGGTGGGCTGAAGAGGCGCTCTGGCGCCACCACGAGGGCCGCGATTTCAGCGTGAACCGCGACCTGGACCAGCTCTGGCAGTATCGGATAGACAACATCCGCAGCGAGAAATCGCTCTATGAGCACCTCATCGGCCAGCTCCGCGCTTCCGTGCGCGGGCCGGTGGACGAGGCGCTGGGCACTTTCCTCATCCAGCAGGTTGACGCAAACGGCTATTTCCAGGGGGATGTCGCCGAGGTGGCCGCGGAGCTGGACATTCCGGCCCCCGACGTGGAGCGCCTGCTGTGCCTGATCAAGACGTTTGAGCCCGCGGGGGTGGGGGCGCAGAACCTGCGGGAATGCCTGCTGCTCCAGATCGAGGCGGAGCACGCGGCCGACGCCGAACTCCGGGAACTGGTCCGGGACCATTTCGACCTGCTGAAGGACCGGCGGGTTCCCGCCATCGCGCGGGCGATGCGGATCACGGAGGCGGAGGTGGAGGAGGTCATGGCGCGTCTGCGGAAGCTGGAGCCCCGCCCGGGCCGCGCCTTCGCCTCCGGGGGCGCGCAGGTGGTGGTGCCCGAGGTCATCATCCGCGAGGTGCCCGAAGAGCGCCAGCTGCGGGACGGCCCCCGTTTCGAGGCCGTGCTGGCCGACCGGCTGTTCCAGGTGCGCTTTGACGAGGAGGCCCTGACGCAGTACCGGGAGACGGTCCGGGCAAAAGAGGGGGCGGCCTGGGTGCAGGAGCGGGTGCGCGAGGCGAACGACCTTTTGAGCAACCTGACCCGGCGCGAGCAGACGCTGCTGTCGGTGGCCCAGTGCATCGCCGAGACGCAGGAGGATTTCCTGCTCCAGGGGGAGGAGGGGCTCAAGCCCCTGCGCATGGCGGACGTGGCGGCGCGGGTGGGGATCCACGAGTCCACGGTGTCGCGCACGGTGAACGGGAAATACGTGCAGACGCCGCAGGGCGTGCTGGAACTGAAGCGGTTCTTTTCCGTGGGCCTGGCGACGGACGACGGGGAGGACCTGTCGGCGCGGGCCGTGCGTGCGCAGATCCGCGCGCTCATCGAGAAGGAGGACAAGTCCGCCCCCCTCAGCGACGAGGCCCTGTCGGATATCCTCCAGCGGGACCACGGCATCCGCGTGGCGCGGCGGACGGTGGCGAAGTACCGCGAGGGGATGGGCATCCCCACGAAGCGGGAGCGGAAGCGCTTTTCCTGAGGCATAACCCGGCGCGAAGGAGGCCCCCCATGATGGTGCATTCGGTTTACTTCTGGCTCAAGCCCGAACTGGACGAATCCGCGCGCGCGGCGTTCCTGGAGGGGCTGCTTTCCCTGAAGGCCGTTCCGGGCGTCCGCGCCCTTCATGCGGGCCCGCCGTCGGCCACGCCCCCCCGCCCCGTGGTGGTGTCAGACTACACTTTCGGCCTGACAGTGATCCTGGACGGCATGCCTGCGCACGACGCCTACCAGGTGTCGCCGGAGCATCAGGCGTTCCTGAAACGGTTCTCGCCCTGCTGGGACCGGGTTCAGGTGTTCGATTTCGACGCGGACTGAGCGTCGTCCGTCGCCGCGAACCAGTTGTTCAGCGCCCGGGCCGTCTCCTCCGGCTTTTCCTGGGGGAAGAAATGGGTGCCGCCGGGGATCACCACCAGTTCGCCGCACGGCAGGCGGCGGTGCTGCTCCCGGACATGCTCCAGCATGTAGCTTTCGCCGCCCGCCACGCAGAGGACGGGCACATGGACACCTTCCAGCGCGTGAAGGGTGCCCTCCGAGGAGCCGCACTCGTAGAAGAAGGCCTCCAGATGTCCGGGGCACTTGAGCTTCACCCGTCCGCCGGCCATCGGTTCCAGCCCGTGGGCCAGAAAGGCAGCCCGGGCCTCGGGATGCCAGTGGACATAGGGTGCCTTCGCGCCGAGCCGGCCGGCAGCCTCCTCTGCGGAGGAAAAGACCCTCTTGCGGCGGCGGGCCCCGTGGGCCAGGGGCATCTCCTCGGGAAAAAACCACGAAGGCGCGAGGATCGCGTCAAGCAGGGCGGCCCGCGAGAAGAGTTCCGGATGGTGAATCAGGTTCAGGGCCACCGCCACCCCGCCGCCCGAATGGCCGATGGCGGCCGCGCCCGGCCCGAAGGAAAGCTGGCGCGCCGCATCCTCCACATCCCCCGCATAGGAGGCCCACTGGTGGGCGCGCCGGTCCTCCGGCTTGAGAGAGTCGCCGTGACCGCGAAAGTCGAGGGCATACACATGCCACCGGGGGTCCAGCCTCCGGATGACGGGCTCCCAGACGCGGCCAAGGGTTCCCGCGCAGTGGCAGAAGAGCAGGGGCGGCCCGCCGCCGCCGTGGTCCCAGACGCGCAGCGGTCCGCCGTCGCGCGAACGCAGGTCCAGGGCGGCGGGTTCCGGCGTCATTCGGGGGGGATCCGGAGGGCCTTCCGCACCGTTTCCAGGAGGGTGTCGGGCGCCACCGGTTTCTGGAGCAGGCCGTCGAGCCCGTAGTCCCCGGGGCGGATGTTGTGCTTGACCGTGTCCGCCGCCGAGCTGAGCAGGAAGACCGGGCAGACGCAGCCGCGCTCCCGAAGGACGCGCACCATGTCCACCCCCGAGTTCACCTCCTCCATCATGAGGTCCGCGAGGATCAGGGAGGGACAGGTCCGCGCGGCGGCCTCCAGTCCCTCCGCGGCGGTGGCGGCCTCGTCCACGCCGCATCCCGCGGCCTCCAGCACAACGCGGAGGGCGGCCCGCATGTCCGGGTCGTCGTCCACAATGAGCGCGTGTCTTCCGTGAAGGTCCGTCATGGGGTCCTCCTTGGCTCAGTCAGGATCCTCCCCGGCGGGTCCGGGGGCCTTTGCGGGCAGGCGCAGGCGGAGTTCCGCCGCCATCCGCGTGTATTCCTCCAGGGAAAGGGTCTGCGGCCGCCGGCCCCCGTCAATGCCCGCGGCGGCCATGGCGGCGAGCACGTCCTCCTTGGGCATGCCGAAGCTGCCGGAGCCGGTGAGGGCGTTGCGCAGGGTCTTGCGGCGGTGCGAGAAGGCGGCGCGGACCACCTTCATGACGAAGCGGGCCTCGTCGCGGGGCAGGCGCGGGGTTTCATGGCAGCGGAACCGCACCACGCAGCTGTCCACCTGGGGCCGGGGGATGAAGCAGGACGCGGGCACGCGGTGGACGAGGTCCACGTCGGCGTGCAGAGAGGCGGCGATGGTGAGGACGCCGTACTCCGGGGTGTTCACCGCCGCAACGAGGCGCTGGCCCACCTCAAGCTGGAGCATGACCACGATGCGCGAGAAGAACAGCGGCGACTCCAGAAAGTGAAAGAGGACGGGGGTCGTGATGTAATAGGGAAGGTTTGATACCATTTTCAGGCGGTCGCTTCCCGGGAGAAACTCGTCCACCAGGTCGGTCAGGCTGTGGTTGAGGATGTCGCCGCGGAAGAGGCGGACGTTGGGCAGGTTGCCGAACTGCTCCTCAAGGCAGGGCATGAACGACGGGTCAATCTCCACCGACAGCAGCCGCCCGGCCTTGGCGCAGAGCCGCCGCGTCAGGGCGCCGAGCCCGGCCCCGACCTCGATGACGCTGTCCTCCGGCCCGAGGCGGGCCGCCTCCACCAAAATGGCGTTGATGTTGTCGTCCACGAGCAGGTTCTGCCCGAGGCGTTTCTTGAAGCGGATGTTGTGGCGCGCGCAGAGGTCTTTGAGGCGCGGCGCCTCCTGTTTTTCCGTGTCCCCGTTCATGGGTCCTTCCGGCGCCGTCAGCGCGGCATGGTGGTGAAGAAAACGTTGAAGGCGGCGTTGTCCGGGGCGGCGATCTCCGCCTCCACGGGCACCCGCCGCAGCGCCGCGCCCTCGGGGGCGGGGGCGGACGGGGGGGAGACCGGAAGGTCCACGAGGACCATCTGCGGGTTCTGGGTGACGGCGACATCGCCGCCGGCCCCCGGCCCCACCTCGCCGAGCGCGGTGATCATGGGGGTGCCCGCGGAGAAGTCGGCCTCAGCCACGCGGTACTCCGCCTTGAGGAGCCATTTGCCCGGTCCGGCGGGGGTGATGGTGCCGGAGAGGTTGAAGGTGCCCCGGAGGGAGTACCCCTTGCCGTCGGGAAGCGGACTCACCTCGATGCTGGCATTTGGCCGGGTGTCGGGGTTGACCGCAAGTTCGGAGTGCGCTTTTCCCTCCTCAACCACGGTGTGCGTGGTGACGGGGGGCTTTCCCTCCGCGGGGGCCGGGGAGGCGGCAGGGGCCGCGGCCTTCTCCGGCTCGGGCGCCGAGGGGATACATCCGGAGAGCACGGCGGCCAGACCTGCCAGCGCCGCGCACAGCGCGAAGATTCGAAGGTGTTTCATTGGGGGCCGCTTTCCTGGGTTGGCCCCCGCGCCCTGTTTGCGCGGGGGTCCAGCGGCACATGGTACACAATGGGGGGGGCGGCATCCAAATGGCAAGGGGGCGACTTTTGCGTTCCGGCGCCGCCGGGGGTAGAATGCGGCCAGGAGAACCGCAATGCCGCAGGTTATCGTGGAGCAGCCGGGTGTTCCGCCCATGTCGGTGCCCCTGGTGGGGAGCGAGGTCACGTTCGGACGGTCCGAGGACAACCATGTCGTGCTGGTGGCCGAGGAGGTGTCCCGCCACCATGTCCGGCTGTATTTCCGGGACAACATGTGGGTTCTCCGGGACATGAAGAGCCTCAACGGGACCTACGTGAACCGCCAGCGCATTGTGGAGCGGGCGCTCAAGCACCTCGACGAGATATTTCTCGGGGGGAAATGCCGGCTGATTTTCCGCGATGACACGGCGATGGGGACGCGGTCGCCCGCCGCGAAGGAGACCGAGCGGGACAGCAAACTGCTGGAGAGCCTGAACACCATCCGCAGCCAGATGGCGCAGGTGGACAGCAGCATGACGATGATCGGGAAGACGGGGAAGACCTCGGCGCGCGTGAAGACGCCGGTGCCCAACGAGGAGGAGATGGTCCGTATCGGGCGGGCCTACCGCCGCCTGGCCGCGCTGAACAAGGTCAACCAGGTCATGGCGTCGAACTTCGACCTGGAGCGGCGCCTGGCGGCCATGCTGGACACGGTGCTGGAGGTGCTGGAGGCGCAGCGGGGCTTTGTGCTGCTGCGGGCCGCCGACGGGCGCACCCTGGAGGTCAAGGTGGCCCGCGAGATGGGGCGCGAGCTGGAGGCGTCCTCCCCCAGCATGGGCATCGCGGGGCGCGCCGCCATAGACGGCGAAGCCGTGCTGATGGCGGACCGCGAGAGCAACCGCGAGTTCGGCACGCGCGACAGCGTCATCCGCACGGGCATCGTCAGCGCCATGTGCGTGCCCCTGCGCATAGAGGACCGCATCCTGGGGTCCGTCTACCTGGACACCAACGTCCGGAACCACCGGTTCGCGGAGGAGGACGTGGAGCTGTTCTCCTCCCTGGCGTCGCAGGCCGCCCTGGCCATAGACAACGCCCGCCTGCACTCGGAGATTCTGGAGGCGGAGCACCGGCGCGAGAGTCTGGCGCGGTTCCTGCCCAACGCCCTGGTGAACAAGATCATCAACGACTCGCAGAGCCTGGAGCTGGGCGGGCAGAAGACCCTCGTGACGACCATGTTCTGCGACATCCGGGGCTCGTCGAAACTGGCGGAGCAGCTCGCGCCGCAGGATCTCGTGGCGCTGCTCAACGAGCATTTCACGGCGATGACGGAGATCGTCTTCAAGTACCAGGGCACCCTGGACAAGTACATCGGCGACGAGATCATGGCGGTTTTCGGCGCGCCCTTCCGCACGGGCGACGAGCCCTTCCGCGCGGTGTGCTGCGCCCTGGAAATGCAGACCCGCAACCGCGAGCTC
>JAKPUV010000356.1 GCA_029554925.1 Candidatus Hydrogenedentota bacterium
CCAGAAAGGGGGAGGTGGCACCCGATACAGGCCCTGAAGGGGCAGCCGAAATTTGCGCCCCGGGAAGAAGACGAGGCAGGCGGGACGCCTGCGGTACGGAAAGACCTGCGGGGTCTGGTTCCGTAGCGCAGGCGTCCCGCCGGCCTTGTCTTTGGGTGCCCGTCCCAATTTCGGCTGCCCCGTTGGGGCATGCTTCTTTCTGTCCGGACAACCCAGGGCAGGCCTGGCCCTTCGGGCGGCGGCCTGCCCTGGGCTATAGGCGGCAACGCTTTCAGCGTTGAAGAGGCTGGACAAAGGGCAATGAACGGACTCCATCCAGAAAGCGCCCACGGATTTTGGTGCGATTGCCCTGCTGCTCCTGATCGTCGGATAAGCAATGGACCGCGAAGGCAGTGGAGGGGCGTGCGCCCTATGGGTTCACGGGGAAAGCGCCGATGGTTCGGAGGGGTCCGTTCACCCATGAGATGAGGAGAACCTGAGTCTTTCCGACAAGAGATTGCCGCGTCGGCCGGGGCGGCCTCCTCGCGATGACCGCGGAAAAACACGTCATTGCGAAGGAGCGCAGCGACTGCGGCAATCTCGTTCCCGCGACGGCGTCGGTTCTACGACATTTTATCCGGTGACAGGGTGCTACAATCTTCCTTGACAACTGAAAAGATTTTCAGTATACTACCCTCTGGACGTCGGCCGCGGGGTGCGGGCGGCTCTGGAGGATGATGCAATGGACATGATGCGGCTGGTGGAATACGGGGCTTCGGGGCGCGCGGTGGCGCGGTGGCGGGAGACGCAGGGGGAGCGGCTGCTGCCGTTGCAGGCGCGGGCGGTGACGGAGTATGACCTGTTCCGGGGGGGCAACCTGCTGGTGCAGGCGCCGACGAGTTCGGGGAAGACCTTCATCGGCGAGATGGCGGCGGTGGACGCGGCCATGGGCCGGGGCAAGGCGGTGTATCTGGTGCCGCTGAAGGCGCTGGCGGAGGAGAAGTTCACCCTGTTCCGCGAGCGCTACGGCGCGCTGGGGCTCCGGGTGATCGTCTCGTCGCGGGACCACCGCGAGCATGACGAGGCGTTTTCCAGGGGCGGGTTCGACCTGGCGGTGGCGGTGTACGAGAAGTTTGCCCAGCTGCTGACCACGCGGCCGGAACGGCTGAACGAGCTGGGGGTGGTGGTGGCGGACGAGATGGACCTGCTGGCGGACCCGGACCGGGGCGCGGAGGCGGAGGTGCTGCTGACGGCGCTGGTGGCGTCGGGGCGGCGGGTGATCGGCCTGTCGGCCTCGCTGGGCGGGGCGGACCGGGCGGCGGAGTGGATGGGCGCGCGGCTGCTGCGCGAGGAGCGGCGGCCCGTGGAGCTGCGCTACGGCGTGCTGCACGACGGGGTGTACAAGTACCGGACGCACAACGACCGGTCGGAGGGCGAGGAGCGCCTGGTGGAGACGCCCGGCGCGTCCACCTGGGAGGCCCTCACGCAGAACGTGCGCGCCCTGGCGGAGGCGGGGGAGGGCTGCCTGGTCTTTGTGAAGTCGAAATACGAGGCGCGCCGGGGCGCGGAGCTGCTGGCGGGGCGGGTGCGCCTGCCCGCCGCGCCTGCGGCGCAGGAGGCGCTGTCCGCGCTGGAGCCCACGCGCTGCCGCGACCTGCTGCGCCACACATTGAACGGCGGGGTCGCCTTCCACAACACGGACCTGACGCCTGCCGAACGCCGGGTGGTGGAGGCGGCCTTCCGCTCCGGGGAGGCGCGCATCCTCGTGTCCACCGGCACGCTGGCGGCGGGGATGAACCTGCCCGCGGCCAACGTGTTCCTCAGCGCGGACAAGTGGATTTACCACCCCCGCTTCGAGCTGCCCTGGCGCGCCCCCATCGAGTACGGCGAGTACGAGAACATGAGCGGCCGCGCGGGGCGTTTCGGCGCGGGGCGCGCCTTCGGGCGCTCCGTGCTGGTGGCGGCGGCCCCCTTCGACCAGGAGAGCCTGTGGCGGTGCTATGTGCAGGCGGCGCGGCCCGCGCTGGCGCCGCCGCTGGCCGCCGCGCCGCTGGACGACCTGTCCCTGCGGCTGGTGGCCGCGCGGGTGTGCCGCTCCGCCGCCGAACTGGAGGCCTTCTTCGGCCGGACCCTGGCGGCACGGGTGGCCTGGGCCGAAAAGCGGCGGCCGGAGGAGCTGGGGTTCCGCGTGGACAACGCCGTGCGGCGCTGCATGGAGGCGGGGGCGCTGCGGGCGGCCGCCGGGGAGGGCCGCGCGGCGGCGGACACGGCCTTTTCGCGGGAGACGCCCCTGGAGACCACGCCCTTCGGGCGCGTGACGGCGGCGCGGGGCATCAGCCTGGCCACGGCGGACGCGCTGCGGCGGTGGGTGCGCCTGTCCGGCGACCGGTTCTGGCTCGACCTGGACTTTCTGCTGGCGGCGGGGCTGACGGCGGAGGGCCGCATGCTGCATGTGACCCTCACGGCGCGGGAGTACGAGCACGCCGACTACCCCGGAAAGATCAAGTGCGCGGCGGCCTCGCAGGAGATGCAGGCCGACACGCCGCTCAACCGCCTGCGGTCCTGCCGCCTCACGCCGTTCTTCGACGAGGTGCGCGCCGTGAAGGCCGCCCTCATGCTCGACGAGTGGCTGCGCGAGACGCCCCTCGCGGACATCGAGGAGGCCCTGGAGACCACGGCGGGGCAGGTGCTCGCGTCGGCGGAGCAGGCCGCCTGGCTGGCCGACGCCGCGGCGGGCCTGGCCGACGCCCTCGCCGCGCCGCAGGCGCTGGTGGACCGCCTCGACAGCCTGTCCGCCCGGCTGGCGCGCGGCGTGGGGGACGCCGCGCTGGCCCTCGCGCGCGGGGTGGACGCGCCGCTGGACCGGGCCGCGCTTCTCGCGCTGGGCCGCGCCGGGCTGACCACGCCGGAGGCGGTGCACGCCGTGTCCGACGAGGCGCTGGGGCGGCTGCTGGCCCCCGCGCAGGCGGCGGCCCTGCGCAAATGGGCGGGCGCCCCGGAGGCCGCGGCGCCGGAGACGGCGGCCGGCGGCCCCGCCCTCGTGGTGGACGACCGGCGGCCGGGGGAAATCCGCGTCCACGGCCGGGTGGTTCCCCTGCAGGACAAGCAGTACCGGCTCATCCGCGCGCTGGCGGCGGCCCCGGGCGAGTGCGTGCCCTACGACCGGCTCTACGGCGAGGTGTGGGGGGACGCTGTGGTGGAGGACAACCAGATGCACTTTCAGAAGAACATGCTGCTCAAGCGGATCGCCGCGGCGGCGGGGGACTGGCGCGGCGTCATCCGCACCGTGCCCCGGCGGGGCTTTCTGCTGGAGCTGCCGCCCGAACAGGTCCGCTGCCTGCTGCTGGACGGCGTGGCGTGACCGCCTACCGCGCGAGGAGGGCCTCCGCGAGTTCCAGGGCGTCCACGGGCCAGTAGGACTCCGGCCGCGGACGGTGCACGCCGGGCCTGCCGGCCTCCGGGCGGCAGTCGAGGATGTCGTCCACCCACCGCTGGGGCACGGCGTCCAGCCCGTGCACCGCGCCGAGCAGGGCGCCGCAGATGGCCGCGTTGGTGTCCGTGTCCCCCCCGCGCATGACTGTGTCCACCACGCCGTCCTCCAGCGAGGGGGCGTGGAGCAGCTGCCACACGGCGTTCTGGAACGCGATGAGCACCCAGCCCATCTTTTTGGTGAACTCGTCGGGCGGCGCGTCGGCGGCGTTCTTCAGCGCGTCCCGCACGGATTCGGGAACCTTCCACTCCCCGGTCCACGCCAGCATGCGGCCGTAGAGCGCTTCCGGGGACGGACCCTGGTCCACCGCGTGGGCCACGGCGAGGGTGTACAGGACGTTCACCCCCGTGCAGACGGGGTTTGGATGGGTGATGGCGGCGTCGGCGACGGCCCACGCCGCCACCTCGGCCTCCGGCCTTCCCGCGCCGAAAATGCCCAGGGGGCTCACCCGCATCAGCGCGCCGTTCGCCTGGCTCTCATGGTTGAGGAATCCGCGCAGCCCCGAAGACACGGTGTTCCCCATGTCAAAGGGGTGCGAGTGCAGCCAGTCCTGGTAGGCCGAGCGCACGGCGGCGGGGTTGAACGCGCCCCGCTCCACCAGCGACCGGGCCAGGGCCAGCGCCATTTCCGAGTCGTCCGTCGGCTGCCCCGCGAGGGTGTTCCAAGTGCCCCCGTCCTCCAGGTCCCACACGCCGTCCGGGTGCTCCTCGCGGATTTCCTCCGGCCGCATGAACTCCACCAGCGACCCGAGCGAGTCGCCCGCCAACTGCCCCAGCAGGCAGCCCCGCGCCCGGTTCAGCCGGGCCGCCGCCGTCGTATTGTCCTCTGCCACCTGTCCGCCCTCCTCGTTGTTGGGTTCAACAGCCGCGTTCAAATGACGCGTTCCCGGTCACCATGATACCATTGACGTCCTGGTTTGTAAACGAAAGGAAATATCATGCGGGTGACGTTGATGGCTTTTCTTGCCGTGGTGGCGCCGGTGTTCGGCGCGGCGCATGGAGCGGAGTTCACCGTCGCGCTGCTCCAGATGGCCCCGCAAGGGAATGACCTGGAGGCGAACGCGGCCACCGCGGAGCGGTTCTGCCGGGAGGCGGCGGAGAAGGGCGCCGACGTCGCGCTCATGCCGGAAATGTGGTCCATCGGCTACACCCGGCCCGACCCGGAGCGGGAGGGGTGGCGCGAGGCGTTTCAGGCCAAGGCCCTGCGCAAGGACAGCCCGTGGGTGAGGCGTTTCGCCGACTTGGCGGCGGAGCTGGACATGGCCGTCGGCGTCACTTATTTGGAAGACGCGGACAACGGGCTCCGCAACACCCTCACGCTGTTCGACCGCCACGGGGCAGAGGTGTTCACCTACGCCAAGGTGCACACCAGCGACTTCAAGCACATGGAGCGGAACATGACGCCGGGCGACGCCTTCTTCACCGGCACCCTCGACACCCGTTCCGGGCCGGTGAAGGTTGGCGCGATGATCTGCTTCGACCGCGAGACCCCCGAGAGCGCCCGCATCCTCATGGTGCAGGGGGCCGAGATCATCCTCACCCCCAACGCGTGCCGGCTCGAGGAGCTGCGGCTGGCCCAGTTCCGGGTGCGCGCCTTTGAGAATCTGGTGGGCACGGCCATGGCCAACTACCCGGGCGAAAACTTCGAGGGGCGCTCCGTGGCCTACGCGCCCGATGGAAAATGTCTGGTGCTGGCCGGGGAGAAGGAGGGGGTCTACCTGGCCCGCTTCGACATGGACAAGATCCGCGCCGCCCGCGGAAAAAGCATCTGGGGAAACGCCTACCGGCGTCCCCACCGCTACGCGCCCCTGCTTTCGCCGGAGCGGGACCCCGTGTGGAACCGCACCGACGGCAACGGGAACCCCTATGACCCCTCGGTGAGGTAACGGTTTTCGCGCCGCATGGCATCCGCGCCCCGGCGTGCACTACAATATGCGCGGTCCGGCGGCCCGCCGGATTCCCCAGCATAACCCACGCCCGGCAGGTGTTCCTTTGCCCTCCATCGAAAAACTACTTTCCGGCCTCAATCCGCCCCAGCGCGCCGCCGTCGAGCACACGGAGGGGCCGGTGTTGACGCTGGCCGGGGCGGGCAGCGGCAAGACGCGGGTCATCACGCGGCGCGTCGCCTATCTGGTGGCCTCGGGGCTGGCCGCGCCGGAGAACATCCTGGCCGTGACCTTCACCAACAAGGCCGCGGGCGAGATGCGCGAGCGGGTCGCAGAGCTGATCGGGCGCGACGCGGCCGCCCGCACCCTGGTCAGCACCTTCCACTCCTTCTGCGTGCGGGTGCTGCGGCGCGAGATCACCGCCCTGGGCTACCGTTCCAATTTCACCATCAGCAGCGAGAGCGACGCGCGCACCCTGCTGCGCCGTGTGCTCGACGACCTGGGCGCGCAGCATGAGCGGTTCGACCCCGGCCTGTTCCTTTCCGCCATCAGCCTCGCCAAGAACACGGGAAAGTCCCTGGACCAGGCGGCGGACGGCGCCGCCGGGAAGGACGAAAAGTACGCGCAGTACATGCAGGAGGTGTTCAGCCGCTACGACTCCGCCCTGCGCGCGGCGAACAGCCTGGACTTCGACGACCTGCTGTCGCTGACCCTGCGCCTGTGGAAGGAGCACCCGGACTCGCTGGCGGCGCTGCGGCGGCGTTTCCGCTATGTGATGGTGGACGAGTACCAGGACACGAACAAGGTCCAGTACGAGCTGCTGATCGCCCTGGCGGGGGGGCACCGCAACCTTTTCGTGGTGGGGGACGACGACCAGTCCATCTACGGATGGCGCGGCGCGGATGTGCGCAACATTCTGGGCTTTGAGAAGGACTTCCCCGACGCCCGCGTGATCACAATGGACCAGAACTACCGGTCCACGGAGACGATTCTCGCGGCGGCCAACCATGTCATCGCGCACAACACCGCGCGCCGCCCCAAGAACCTGTGGTCCGCGTTGGGGAAGGGGCGAAAACTGGACCACTTCGTGGTGGCGGACGAGGAGGAGGAGGCGCGGGCGGCGGTGGAGTGGCTGGCGAACATCCGGGAGAAGGCCGGCGCGAAGCCCGGCGACTTCGCCATCCTCTACCGCTCCAACCTCCAGTCGCGGCCCTTTGAAATCGCCCTGCGCCGCGCGGGCGTTCCCTACGCGGTCTATGGCGGCCAGGAGTTCTTCGAGCGGGCCGAGGTCAAGGACATCCTGTCCTACCTGAAGATCATCGCAAACCCCCGCGACGAGGCGGCCTTCCTGCGGGTGGTCAACATGCCCCGGCGCGGCATCGGGGACGCGGTGCTGCACCACGCCCACGAAATCTGCCGCACCGAGGGGAAGTCGCTGGGCATGGCGCTGGCCGCAATGCTGGAGCGCGGCGCCGCCCCCAAGGCGGCGGAGCTGGGCATGCGCCGCTTCCTCTCCATCCTCGCCCACTTCCGGAAACGCTTCCGGGAGCGCGACGGCGCCATGGGCGCCATCCTCCGCGACCTGGTCGCCGAGATCGGCTACCTGGAGGAGCTCCAGCGCACCAGCCGCACGCCGGAGCAGTACGAGGTCCGCAGGGAAAGCGTGGAGGCGGTGGTCAACGCCGCCGCCCTCTACGAGGCCGACGCGGAGCACCCCTCCCTGTCCGGGTTTCTGGACACGTCGAGCCTCAACGGGGGGGACAAACCGGAGCGGGGCGGCGAAAAGCGCCAGGACGCGGTCTCCCTCATGACCATCCACAGCGCGAAGGGCCTCGAGTTTCCCTTTGTCTTCATCGTGGGCATGGAGGAGGGGACCCTTCCCCACGACCGCAGCGTGAAGGAGGGCGGCCTGGAAGAGGAGCGCCGGCTCTTCTATGTGGCCCTGACGCGCGGACAGCGCCACGTGACCCTGTTTGAGGCGGTCATGCGCACCGTCCGCGGAAAGGAAAAAACCACCAAACCCAGCCGGTTCCTGGCCGAACTGCCGCCGGATCTGGTAATCACCCAGATTCGGGCTGCCCGCGCCGGATTGGAGGCCGCCCCCGCAGACCCGCCTCCGCCTCGCAAGCGGAAACCCGGTCCCCGCAGACAGCGGTGACTCCGTAACTCGATGTCGGTGCGCGGTGTGACGCCACCGGCGGCGGCGGAAGATTTCCGAAGTTTTCTTCTCCAGGGTATTGACACCCCCGGGCTTCTGTGTTATCCTAATGTCATCGGTGACTCTTGGCAGAGGGTTGTCCCAAGTTTTGGGGCGGCCCGGAACATACGCAGTAAGCAGGTACTTCCATGACGCGGCAGTGGCGGAATGTGCACGTCAGCCGCAAATGGGAATCATTCGCAGTATAACGGGTCGGAGAATCATATCCATGCATCTCAGGAACATCACTCTTTGCGCGTTGGCTGCGGTTTTCGCCGCCGCCCTGCCGTTCATCCAGGCGCAGGCACAGGAAAGCTGCCCCGCCGGGTCGATCTTCAGCCAGACACCGGCGCTGCCGACGGACAGTCCCAGCCCGCGTGTATGGGTCAACGATGATTTCTGGGGTCCGGGCAACGGCACCGCAGCGTCCGCCTACGACTATTTTTCGGTCGCTGACCGCATCTGCGGAGTCACTTGGTGGGGCACCGAGCTGAGCACCATGACATTGTGCGCGACAGAGCGCACAGCGCCCACGTTCACCGTCACCTTCTTTACCGACGACACCTCCTCGGGGAGTTCGATGCCGGGCAGCGTGGTCTGCCAGTACACCGTGACGGCAACGAAGGAAAACACGGGGTTGATTTACGCCAACACGTTGAATCCCGGCTGTCCCCAGTTGCCGCTTTACCGTTACAGCGCCGATCTTGCCACCTGCTGCAACCTGACCTCGGGCTGGATCACGGTCCGCGGCACCGCCGCAGGCAGCGCAAACGGGGCGGTGTTTGTTCCCGTGTCCAATTATGAGCTGGGTGCCACGATGTGCGAATACAACGGCACGGACCTCCCGTACCGCGTGCGCACGGGGGACAACCGCTCCGTGTCCTTCTGCCTTACGACCCGTCTCTCAGTGCCGGACGTGGTGGGGCTGGCTCAGGCCACCGCCGAGTCTGCGATCACGGGGGCGGGGCTGACCGTCGGAACGGTCACCACGGATTACAGCATGACGGTGCCCGCGGGTGATGTGATCAGCCAGGACCCGGCCGCAGGCTCGGACGCCGTTCCCGGCGACGCGGTGAGTATCGTGGTCTCCCTCGGCGTGCCCACCCTGGTCACCGTGCCCGATGTTCTCGGCATGACGGTCGCCGACGCCACCACGGCGCTGCAGGCCGCCGGTCTTGCGCTGGGAACCGTCACCGAGCAGTACAGCAGCGAGCCCGTTGGCGCGGTCATTTCCCAGACCCCCGACGCCAATGAGGACGCGCCGCTGAACTCATCGGTGAATCTGGTGGTCTCCAAGGGCGAGGCGCCGCCCATGCCGGTCTCCGGTCTGGCCGGCCTTGCGGCGGTTGCGGCGGCCCTGGGCGTGACGGGCGCCCTCAGAACCCGCAAGCGCGGATAGTCACGACAAGGACGACGTAGAGGCAGACGCGTCGTTTCGACCCCGGCGGCATTGGGAGCCGCCGGGGTCATTCTTTCCCGGAAAGCCGCGCCTTTTGCGCAAAACCGGCCATCTGCTATACTCCCCTTTTCACCCGCAGCCTTTCACCCTCAGGAGAACACACATGTCCCTGCAACCCCATGGGGGAACCCTTGTCAACCGTTTCCTGGCCGCCGATGAGGCCGTCTGCATCCTCGAAGCTGCGGCGGGCATGCCCTGCCTGCGGGTGGACGCCTACACGGCCTTTGACATTGACTGCATCGCCAAGGGGATCTTCAGCCCCCTGACCGGATTCATGGGCGCCGAGCAGACCCGCCGCGTGCTGGACGCCATGGAGCTGGCCCCGGGAATCCCGTGGACCATTCCGATCCTGCTGGCCGTGCCGGCGGGGCAGGCGGACAGCCTGGAGACCGGCGCGCCCGTGCTCATCCGGGACGACCGCGACGAGGCGGTGGCGGTGCTGCATCTGGAGGAGAAGTTCACCCTCGACAAGGGGGAGGTTTCGGAGAAGGTGTACCGCACCCGGGAAACGGCACACCCGGGCGTGGCGTACACGATGGGGCTGGGTGACGTGTTCCTTTCGGGCAGGCTTGACGTGATGAAGGACCGCCAGGTGGAGCACCAGGAGTACAACCTGACCCCGGCGGAGACGCGGGCCGCCTTCGCGGAGCGCGGATGGCGCCGCATTGTGGCCTTCCAGACGCGCAACCCGATCCACCGGGCCCACGAGTACATCACCAAGTGCGCGCTGGAAACCTGCGACGGCCTGCTGATCCACCCGCTCATGGGCACCACCAAGAGCGACGACATCCC
>JAKPUV010000375.1 GCA_029554925.1 Candidatus Hydrogenedentota bacterium
CTGGTTTTTCATGTTCCGGCAGATGCAGGGCGGAAGCAACAAGGCCCTCTCCTTCGGAAAGAGCCGCGCCCGCATCGTGAACCGGGGGGACAAGACCGTCACCTTTAATGACGTGGCCGGCGTGGACGAGGCGAAGGAGGAACTGCAGGAGATCATCGAGTTCCTGCGGGACCCCAAAAAGTTCACCCACCTCGGTGGAAAGATCCCCCGGGGCGTGCTGCTGGTGGGGTCGCCGGGCTCCGGCAAGACCCTACTCGCCCGGGCCGTGGCCGGCGAGGCCAACGTCCCCTTCTTCAGCATCAGCGGCTCGGACTTCGTCGAGATGTTCGTGGGCGTCGGCGCGAGCCGGGTGCGCGACCTGTTCCAGCAGGGGCACAAGCACGCCCCCTGCATCATCTTCATAGACGAGATTGACGCGGTGGGCCGCCAGCGCGGCGCGGGCATGGGCGGCGGCCACGACGAGCGCGAGCAGACCCTGAACCAGCTGCTGGTGGAGATGGACGGGTTTAACACGAACGACGGCGTGATCCTGATGGCGGCGACGAACCGTCCCGACGTGCTCGACCGGGCGCTGCTGCGGCCCGGGCGCTTCGACCGGCAGGTGGTCGTGCCGAACCCCGACATCCGGGGCCGCGCCGCCATCCTCGGCATCCACACCCGCAACCAGAAAATCCCCATGGCGCCCGATGTGGACCTTGGCGTCCTCGCCCGGGGCACGCCGGGATTCTCGGGGGCGGACCTGGCCAACATGGTTAATGAGGCGGCCCTGCTCGCCGCGCGGCGCGGGCAGGACAAGGTGAACATGATTGACTTCGAGGACGCGAAGGACCGGGTGCTCATGGGCCCGGCGCGCCGCAGCCTCGTGATGAGCGCGAAGGAGAAACTGTCCACGGCGTACCACGAGGCGGGGCACACCCTCGTCGCCCGCCTCAGCCCCGGCGCCGACCCGGTGCACAAGGTCACGATCATCCCCCGGGGCATGGCGCTGGGCGTCACCTCCTCCCTCCCCGCGGAGGACCGCTACAGCATCTCCAAGGAGTACTGCCTGGCGACCCTGTGCGTGATGATGGCCGGGCGCGCCGCCGAGGAGCTGGTCTTCAACCAGTACAACAGCGGCGCGGCGAACGACCTCCAGCGGGCGACCCAGCTCGCCCACAAGATGGTCTGCGAGTGGGGCATGAGCGACCTGGGCCCCCTCAGCTTCGGCGACGACACCGAGGTCTTCCTCGGGCGGGACTTCGCGCGGCGCCGCGACTTCAGCGAGGAGACCGCCACGCAGGTGGACAAGGAAATCCACCGCATCTGCACCAACGCCTACCGGGAGGCGCGCGCCCTGCTTGAAGCCCATCAGGACATTCTCAAGGCCATGGCGGAGGCCCTGGTGGAGCGTGAGACCCTGGACGCGCACGAGATCGACGCCCTCATCCGGGAAAACGGCGGCGAGGACCTGCTGCCCCCGCCGGCCCCCGACAGGACGCCCCCGCCGACCGCGCCGATGGATCCGGCGCCCGTGGAGGACGGGGCCCGCGGCGGGGCCGCCGCACAGGTGAAACCCGAACCCGCCCCCGGCGGCGCGGTGCCCGAAACCGCCTGAGCCGTTCCCCGCGCGCATCCCCGGCCGGCGGCAAAGTCGCCACCGGCGCGGCGGCGGCGGTAAAATCCCCCGGAACATCCCCTCTGGAGCCGCATCGTGAACCCCGGCAAAACACGCATCATGGGCATTGTTAATGTCACCCCCGACTCCTTCTTTGACGGGGGCCGGTGGGATGCGCCCGAAGCCGCCGTCGCCCACGCGCGGCAACTGGTACTGGACGGCGCGGACATCCTGGACATCGGCGGCGAGTCGTCGCGCCCCGGCGCGGACCCGGTCCCGCCGGACCTCGAGCTGGCCCGCGTCCTCCCCGTGGTGGAGGGCCTGGCGGGCGGCGGCACGCCCCTGTCGGTGGACACCTGCCGCGCGGAGACGGCCCGGCGCTGTCTGGCGGCGGGGGCCTGGATGGTGAACGACATCACCGCCCTGCGCGGGGATCCGGCCATGGCCGGAACCGTGGCGGCGGCGGGCTGCCCCGTGGTGCTGATGCACATGCAGGGCACGCCGAAGACCATGCAGGCCGCCCCGCGCTACACGGACGTGGTGGACGACCTGTGCGCCTTCTTCGAGGAGCGGCTGGCCTTCGCCGCCGCCGCGGGGGTCCGCGAGGAGAATGTCTGGCTGGACCCGGGCTTCGGCTTTGGGAAAACGGTGAACCAGAATCTGGAGATTCTGCGGCGGCTGGACGCCTTCCACCGCTTCGGCAGGCCCCTGCTGGTGGGCACGTCCAACAAGTCCACCATCGGCGCGGTGCTGGGCCTGCCGCCGGACCAGCGGACCGAGGGAACGGCGGCCACGGTGGCATTCGCCGTGGCGCGCGGCGTACACTGTGTGCGGGTGCATGATGTGAGGACAATGGCGCGGGTGGCGCGCATGTGCGACGCCATCCTGCGCGGGAGCGCGGAGACCAATGACTGACCGCCTATTCGGCACGGACGGCGTGCGCGGGCTTGCGAACGTCCACCCCATGACCGCGGAAATGGCCCTCCAGGTGGGCCGGGCCGCCGGGTACCTGTTTAAAAACGGGGACCGGCAGCACACCTTCCTCATCGGCAAGGACACGCGCCGGTCGTGTTACATGCTGGAAAACGCCCTGACGGCGGGCCTGTGCTCCATGGGCGCGCGGGTCCTGCTGACGGGCCCCCTGCCCACGCCGGGCGTCTCCTACATCATGCGCAGCCTCCGCTGCGACGGCGCCGTCATGATCTCCGCCTCGCACAACGGCTACGCGGACAACGGCATCAAGATTTTCGGCGCCGACGGCTACAAGATCCCCGACTCGCTGGAGGACCGGATCGCCGCGTGCATCGCCTCCGGCGAGATGGACGCCGTGCGCCCGACGGGCGAGAAAATCGGCACGGCCAAGCGCATTGACGACGCCGTGGGCCGCTACATCGAGTTCGCCAAGGCGTCGTTCCCCAAGGGCATGCGGCTCGACGGCCTGCGCATCGTGGTGGACTGCGCCCACGGCGCGGCCTACAAGGTGGGGCCGAACACGCTGGCCGAGCTGGGGGCCGAGGTCATCGCCATCGGCAACCAGCCCAACGGCCTGAACATCAACGACAACATCGGGTCGGTCCACCCGGAGGAGATGCGCGCCACGGTCATCCGCGAGAAGGCGGACGTGGGCATCGCCTTCGACGGCGACGGCGACCGCATCACCATGGCGGACGAGAAGGGCCGCCCCCTCGACGGCAACGCGATCCTGGCAATGCTCGGGCTCGACCTGCTGGAGCGCGGAGCCCTGCCCGGAAACACGCTCGTGGCGACCATCATGGCCAACGGCGGCCTGGAGCGCACCCTCGCCGCGGCGGGCGGCACGGTGCTCCGGGCGAACGTCGGCGACCGCCATGTGGTCGAGGCCATGCGCGGCAGCGGCTACACCCTCGGCGGCGAGCCGTCCGGCCACATCGTCCTGCTGGAGTACAACACCACGGGCGACGCC
Organism: Candidatus Hydrogenedentota bacterium; assembly: GCA_029554925.1. Taxonomy (GTDB): domain Bacteria; phylum Hydrogenedentota; class Hydrogenedentia; order Hydrogenedentales; family CAITNO01; genus JAAYBR01. The sequence goes on from JAKPUV010000375.1 coordinate 3,537, forward strand.
ATGATCGCCGCCCTTCAGGCGCTGGCCACCATGATCCGAAAGGACCAGCCCCTCTCGGCGCTGGCGTCGGCCTACCAGGAGATGCCCGAATGCCACAAGCGGGTCCCCCTGGACAACGGCGCGCGCGTGGCGGAGGACCTGCTCGCCGCGCTGGCGGCCGAGGCCGAGGCCGGCATCGCGGGAAAGGGCCGGGTCGTCCTGCGCAGGTCGGGCACCGAGAGGATCATCCGGGTCATGGTGCAGCACGAGGAGCTGCGCAGGGC
>JAKPUV010000392.1 GCA_029554925.1 Candidatus Hydrogenedentota bacterium
CGTCACCGCCACGGGCGCCCAGCTCTTCTACGACGACGACCACGAGACCCCGGACACCATGACGGCGGTCTTCGACTACGGCGACCGCCACCTCATCTACGAGATGCGCCTCTGGACCCACTACTCCCTCGAGGGCCACGACAACGGCGTGGTCTTCTACGGCGACAAGGGCCGCCTCGACTTCGGCAGGAACGGCTGCACGGCAACCTTCACCGACGGCGCGAAGCGCGAATTCGGCCCCTACGGCGACTTCGACACCCATCAGCGCAACTTCATTGACTGCGTGAAGACCGGCGACCCGGCGGGACTCAACGGCGGCGTCGCCGAGGGCGCCGTCTCCACCGCCCTCTGCCAGCTCGCCAACATCGCCCACCGCACGGGCCACAAACTCGCCGTGAACCCCGACACCTGGGAAATCGGAGACCCCGACGCCATGAAACTCTTCACCCGCGAATACCGCGAGGGGTACGGACTGCCTGTCGTGTAGGGCTGATCAAACACGACTGATTCGGCTCCAGGTGGTGTTTACCGAGCCGGAAGCAGTTGAAGTGCATGATTGTTCGCCATTCCAGGGTAGGTGTCCCCGAAGGGGACAAATATGAATAGCCGGAGGTGACCGAAGGGAACCTCCGGAAAGTGGCCCAACAAGACACAACCCCGAATGGGGTTGAATGTAGACCGTTTTGCGGACATGCGTTCCGGGCACGCACATTCAACCCCCGTTCGGGGGTTGGCTTCCTTTCCCGCCGGTGCCCGGAGGTTCCCTTCGGTCACCTCCGGCTATTGACGTTCTTCCCCTTCGGGGAAGTTCTTTTCGCATAAGCTGATGCGGTGCGTCCTGAATTACGCCGCGCTTTTCATCCCGGTGCGGCATGGCCGCCGGTGTTTCGGCCATAATGGGCCCAATAGGAGACCTTTCCATGAGACGGACCGCCCTCGCCGTGCTGCTCTGCGCCGCCCTCGCGGGCGCGGGATGCGCGGGACTGCGCCGCGACCGCGCGGAGGCCTTCCGCGTCGTCGGCTACGCCCCCGACTACAGCCTCGAACGGACCGACCCCGCCGCCTTCGGCCGCCTCACGGACGCCATCCTCTTCTCCGTCGAGCCGACCCCCGACGGCACCTTCCCCGTTGAGGCCCTCGCCGCCGCGCCCGTCGCCCGCTTCCAGGAGATCCAGCGCGCCCACGGCGTGCGCGTCCACCTCTGCTTCGGCGGATGGGGGCGCTCCGCAGGCTTCGCCCCCATGGCGACGGACCCCGCAAAGCGCGCCGCGTTCATTGCCGCCCTCGCCCAATTCTGCGGGGAGAAGGGCTTCGACGGCGTGGACTACGACTGGGAGTTCCCCGCCACCCCCGGGGAGCACGCCGCCTACGACGCCCTGCTCATCGAGACCGCGCGGGCCCTCCATCCCCAGGGCAGGGAGGTGACCGTCGCCCTCGGCGCTCTCCAGACCCTCGACCCCGCCGCCTACGCCGCCGTGGACCGCATCCACCTCATGACCTACGACATGGGCGCGCGCCACGCCACCTACGCCGCCGCCACCGCCGCCGTCCGGCGGCTCGTCCGCTCGGGCGCGCCGAAGGAAAAAATCTGCCTCGGCCTCCCCTTCTACGGCCGCAAGATGGACCACCCCGACACCGCCGCCGCCTACGCGGACCTCCTCCGCGACCACGCCCCCGCCCCCGCACAGGACGAGGCCGGCGGCTTCTACTTCAACAACGCCGA
>JAKPUV010000393.1 GCA_029554925.1 Candidatus Hydrogenedentota bacterium
CCGCCATGCCGTCATCGGCCTCGGCGGCCAGGGCACGCGCCACGCGCGGGTTCTCAGCGGGTTCCCGGACTGCGAGATCGCCGCGCTGTGCGATGTGGACCCGGAGCGCCTGGCGAAGGTCGGCGAGAAACTCCCCGGCGCCAAGCTCCACGACGACTTCCGGCGCGTGCTGGAGGACAAGAGCATTGACTCCGTGAGCGTCGCCACGCCGGACCACTGGCACACGCCCGTCGCGCTGGCGGCCCTCGCCGCGGGCAAGCATGTCTACGTGGAGAAGCCCTGCGCGCAGACCCTCCACGAGGCGCGCACGCTGCGCGACGCCGCCGCCCGCTCCGGGAAGGTGGTCCAGCAGGGCACCCAGGGCCGCAGCGGCCAGGCGCTGAAGGACGCCGTGGCGTTCATGCAGGAAGGCGGCCTCGGCAAGGTGCGCGCCGCCAAGGCGATCAACCACCAGCTCCGCGAGCCCATCGGCCGCGCGCCCGAGTCGGCCCCGCCCCCCGGCGTCAACTACGACCTGTGGCTCGGCCCCGCGCCGAAGCGCCCCTTCACCGCCAACCGCTGGCACTACAACTGGCACTGGTTCTGGGACTACGGTTCCGGCGACGTGGGCAACGACGGCATCCACCAGATAGACCAGGCCCGGTGGGGCCTCGGCGGCGGCGTGCCCCGCTCCGTCACCGCCACGGGCGCCCAGCTCTTCTACGACGACGACCACGAGACCCCGGACACCATGACGGCGGTCTTCGACTACGGCGACCGCCACCTCATCTATGAGATGCGCCTCTGGACCCACTACTCCCTCGAGGGGCACGACAACGGCGTGGTCTTCTACGGCGACAAGGGCCGCCTCGACTTCGGCAGGAACAGCTGCACCGCGACCTTCACCGACGGCGCAAAGCGCGAGTTCGGCCCCTACGGCGACTTTGAGACCCACCAGCGCAACTTCCTGGACTGCGTGAAGGCGGGCAACCCGGAGGGGCTCAACGGCGGCATCGCCGAGGGCGCCGTCTCCACCGCCCTGTGCCAGCTCGCCAACATCGCCCACCGTACGGGCCGAAAGCTCGCCGTGGACCCCGACACCTGGGAAATCCCCGGCGACCCCGACGCCATGAAGCTCTTCACCCGCGAATACCGCGAGGGCTACGGACTGCCCGCGGTCTGACAGGAGGCCGCACCATGAGACGGACCGTTCTTGCCGCCCTGCTCTGCGCAACCCTCGCGTGCGCGGGGTGCGCCGGCCTGCGCCGCGACCGCGCGGTGGCCTTCCGCGTCGTCGGCTACGCCCCCGACTACAGCCTCGACCGGACCGACCCCGCCGCCTTCGGCCGCGTCACCGACGTCATCCTCTTCTCCGTCGAGCCGACGCCCGACGGCGCCTTCCCCGCCGAGGCCCTCGCCGCCGCGCCCGTCGCCCGGTTCCAGGAGATCCGACGCGCCCACGGTGTGCGCGTCCACCTCTGCTTCGGCGGCTGGGGGCGCTCCGCGGGCTTCCCCCCCATGGCGACGGACCCCGCGAAGCGCGCCGCGTTCATCACCGACCTCGACGCGTTCTGCCGGGAGAAGGGGTTCGACGGCGTGGACTACGACTGGGAGTTCCCCGCCACCCCCGGGGAGCACGCCGCCTACAACGCCCTGCTCATCGAGACCGCGCGGGCCCTCCACCCCCAGGGCAAAGAGGTGACCGTCGCCCTCGGCTGGAGCCAGACCCTCGACCCCGCCGCCTACGCCGCCGTGGACCGCATCCACCTCATGACCTACGACATGGGCGCGCGCCACGCCACCCATGAGGCCGCCACCGCCGCCGTCCGGCGGCTTATCCGTGACGGCGCGCCCAAAGGAAAAATCTGCCTCGGCCTCCCCTTCTACGGCCGCAAGATGGACCACCCCGACACCGCCGCCGCCTACGCGGACCTCCTCCGCGACCACGCCCCCGCCCCCGCACAGGACGAGGCCGGCGGCTTCTACTTCAACAACGCCGA
>JAKPUV010000406.1 GCA_029554925.1 Candidatus Hydrogenedentota bacterium
CCTGGTCGCGCACCGACGGGCGCACCACCACCCCCGCGCCGCCGTCCGCCCCCGCCGCGAGGGCGTCGAAGGCCCGCCGCACCTCCTCCTCCGAGACCAGCGCCCGCAGGGGAGGCGGCCCCCAAAGACCGCAGACCGCCGCCGCCGCGTTGGCCTGCACCGTCACGGGGAAGCCCAGGGCGCGCGCGTGGGCCGCCGCCTCGTCCGCCGTGCGCGCCAGGGGCGCGGGCGACACCGGGAAATCGTAGGCCGCAAGCACGGCGCGGGCCTCGGTCTCCGTCAGGACAACCCGGCCCGCCGCCAGGGCCTCCGCAATCACGGCGCGCGCCATGGCGCGGCCGGCCTCGGTCTCCGGGGGCAGGGACTGCGGGGTCTCGTAGAGGGCGCGCAGGACATAGCTGTAGCGCCACATGGCCGCGAAGACGCGGGCCGCCGTGTCGGGGTAGGGAAAGGCCGGGATGCCGTGCTCGTTCAGGATGCGCACGCCCCCGGCGACGGCGTCGCCGCCCATCCAGCTCGCCAGCAGGGGCTTGCCGTGGCCCCGGTCGAGGCGGGCGAGGGCCTCCGCGGTGCCCGTGGGGTCCGTCGTCGCCTGCGGCGCGAGCAGCACCAGGACACCGTCGGCCTCGGGCGCGCGTGCCAGCGCGGCCACGGCGTCCGCATAGCGCTCCGAGTCGGCGTCCGCCACCACGTCCACCGGGTTCGCATGGTTCCAGTAGGGCGGCAGCGCCCCGTTGAGCGCCGCCAGCGTGTCCGGCGAGAGCACCGCGGGCGCGCCCCCCTCGGCCACCAGCGCGTCCGTCGCCAGAATGTTCGGCCCCGCCGCATTGCCGACAATGGCCAGCCGCGGCCCGCGCGGGCGCGGCTGCTTCCCCAGCACGTCGGCCAGGGAGAACAGCGTCTCCACATCGTCCACCCGCAGCACGCCGCAGCGCATCAGCGCCGCCGAAAGCACCGCGTCGTCCCCCGTGTCGGCGGAGGTGTAGGCGGACAGGCGGGCGGCCCGGGCGCCCTCGGGCGTCTGCCCGGCCTTCATGACGATGATGGGCTTGACCAGGGCCACCTCGCGGGCCGCCGACAGGAAGGACCGCGCGTCGCCCACGGCCTCCATGTAGATGACGATGCTCTTCGTCTTGGGGTCGTCGCCCAGGTAGTAGATGAGGTCGCCCCAGCCCACGTCCACCATGGCGCCGAAGGAGGCGAACACGCTGAACCCCGTGCGCACCCGGAAACTCCAGTCCAGCACGGACGCGCAGATCGCCCCGCTCTGGCTGATGAAGCCCACCGACCCCCGCAGCGCCGTCTGGGACGAGTAGGCGGCGTTGAGCCCGACGATGGGGTTCATCAGCCCCAGGCTGTTCGGACCGATCACCCGGATGCCCCCCGACCGCACCCGCGACCGGATTTCCCCCTCCAGCGCGCGGCCGCGCTCCCCCGTTTCCGTGAACCCCGCCGAGATGATGACGGCCGCGGGGACCCCCGCCGCGATGCAGTTGTCCAGCACCGCGGGCACCGTCGGCGCCGGGGTGACAATCACCGCGAGGTCCACCGGAAACCCGATGTCGGACACGCGGGGAAGGGCGCGCAGGCCGAACACCTGCCGCCGCGCGGGGTTCACCGCGTGGACCGCCCCCCCGAATCGGCTGTCCAGGAGGTTGCGGAACACCTTGCGGCCCACGGTGCCCGGCCGCTCCGAAGCCCCCACCACGGCCACCGAGCGCGGCTTGAAGAAGGCGTCGAGGAAATGGCGGCGCAGGGCCGTCTCGGCCCCGTCCGGCCGTGTGTACCCGGCGTCGTCCATCGCCCTGGGCAACCCCCGCTTGGTTTGCGGCCCCCCTGCGGGGCCAACCCGCCGATTGTAGCACAGCCGCCCCGCGCGTGCCGCGGAACGGACTTGCACGGACGGACACGGACATGCACGGACAAGACAAAGACACGGGGGGCAAGACGCGCCCTGTCCGTGTCGGTCCGTGCCTTCGGCCCGGCATCCGGCGCGGGGATTTGGGGTATACTTTTGCCCGCGCAGTCCGCGCCGAGGAAGAAATCCGGCGGAACCCGGCGTTTCTCCCGGGTGTGTTCCCCGGTCAACCCATGAGGAAAGCCCCATGAACCTGTTTTCAAAGCGCGTGGTGTGGTGTGCGGCCGCGGCCCTGGCGGCCCTGGTTCTTTCGGTTCCATCCGCCCCGCCGGCCCATGCCGCCCCGAAGAAGGCCGCCAAAAAGGCCCCCGAACCGGCCAAACCGGAGCGCCCCACGTGGAACCTGCGCCCCCGCTACACCATCACCGTCGGCGACCTGCGTCTGGACTATTCGGAGATGGACGGGGAATGGCGCATCCGGCGGGCGCAGGAGCAGGAGGACCTGCTCAACCCGGCGGTCGTGGTGCGCGAGGCGGGCTTCTTCATCGAGCTGGGCGACGGCCGGGTGCTGAAGCACGACGAGCTGGGCATGCGCGGCCCCGCCGTCTGCAGCCGCGACCCCTTCTCCTCGGAACTGCTGGGGACGGGAACGGTGTACAAGGTGAACTTCGCCCCCGTGGACGGGCTCATCGTGACGCACCACATGATGTCCTATGACCGCTGGCCCTTCGTCACCATGCACGTGACGGTCCACAACAGCGCCGAAACCCCCGTGACCGTGAAGCGCATTGTGACCGCCGCCATGAGCGCGGGCAGCATTTCCGGGTTTTCCCCGTCCGTGGAGACCGCCGGACGCGCCCTCCGCGTCACCGGCGGGTTCCCCCTCTATGACCGCGACGCCAAACCCTCGCGCATGGTCTTCCACGATGGGGCGTCGGGGCTGGACCTGGCCGTCGGGGTGGTGCCCAACGGGCGCAGCCTGCCCGCGGTGGAGCTGGCCCCCGGCGGCGGCACCTGGCAGGGCTTTGTCACGTCGGACTACGCCCCCGGCCATGTTGTGGCCCCGCGTGAGACGCTGGAGGCCGACCCCGTGTGGGTCGCCCTGGACACGGCCCCCGCAAGCGTTGAGCGCCTGTACAGCCAGTCGCTCCACGCGCAGGGATTCCCCCTCGTCGCCGAAAAGAGCCCCCGCGCCTGGGCCGCCATCCCCGACACCGAGGGCTTCGACGCCCTCAAAAAGGCCGCCCAGGACGCCATGGCCCTCGGCGTCCTCCACGCCCTGGTCCCCGCCGGGTGGGAGGCCCGCCCCGGCACCCGCGAGGGCGGCGCGCCCAGATGGCCCAAGGACATGGCGAAGGTGGCCAAGGAACTGCGCGCCCTCGGCTGCACCCCCGGCGTCACGCTGGACCCCCTCGCCGTGCAGGGCGGCGGCGACGCCTGGACCGCCAAGTCCGCCGACGGCCAGACCTGGGTGAACCCCGCCGTCCCCGAAGGCGCCGAATACGCCCGGAAACAGGCCGCCATCCTCGTGGACGGGGGCTTCGGATTCCTCGTCGTCGAGCCGTCCCGCATTCCGGACGAGGTGCTTGCCGCCTTCGGCATCAGCCGCGCCGAGGCCGACTGGCGCGCCCTCGGCGCCGCCTGCGCCGCCGCCGCACAGGGCGGCCGCCCGCTGCCCGTCTTCCCCGCCGCCGAAACCACCCTCGACGCCTCCCGCGACGCCTGGCTTGAGGCCTCCGCCGTCATGGGCCGCGCCGTGGACTACCGGCTCAACGCCGGGCCCGTCCGGTTCAACGCCGCCGGACTCTCCCGCCTCGAGCCCGAGGTGGAAACCGCCATCCGCCTGTGGCGCGGACCCGTGGAGCTGATGGGCGACCCCGCCCCCGGCGCGGGGTCCGCCCTGGCGCGCGCCCTTTCCTCCGATGTCCTCTACGCCTCGCCGCAGGACATGGACAACACCGCCCCCCTGCTCTGGATGTCCCGCGTTTACGCGCCCACCGTCGGCGCCATGGGCGCCGTCGTCCTCGCGTTCCCCGGCGCCGGGCCCGTTCCTGTCTCGGAGCTTGAGTCCGACACCCCCGGAGAACTGTTTCTGTGGCGCCCCGACGGGGAAAAGGTCATGACCTTCCCCGATGGGAAGACCCCCGCGGTCAACGAGTTCACCACCCTCGGCCTCTGCCCCACCTTTGAGCGGCCCACCTTCATGGGCTTCGGCGAGGGGCTTTCCTTCGGCCTCGACAAGACCCAGAGCCTCGCCTGGAACGAGGAAAAAGGCATTCTTACCTTCTCGCTCAGCGCCGACCTCCCGCGGGGAACCCACGGTTACATCGCCCTGGCGGGCGGCTGGAAGGCCAAAACCGTCAAAGTCGGCGGGGACCGCGTCAAAGCCCAGGCCGGCGACCGCTGGCTCGTCTTCCCCTTCCCCGCCGGGGAGACCTCCTTCGAGGCCCAGTTCGAGAAATAAACCGGCTTCCCCCCCCGCGGGACACGCGAAACAAACTGCCCCAGCGCCGCCATCCCGGCGGCGCTGGGGATATGTGCATCGGGACGGCGGCGCTGCGGAGACCCCGTCAGGTCCGTCTGACCTGTCAGACCCGTCCGACTTGTCCGCTCCCCAGACCGGTCCACTCCCCAGACCGGTCGGTCGGATCCGACGGATCGGTCCGATGGAATTCGCCCGGGGGGTGCCCCGGCTGGGGCCTTTCCCGGTTTGCCGGGCTGCCCCGCTTCTCGGCGGCCGCCGATCTCCCCCACACACACACAAACAAGCCCCGCTTCCCTTTCCCTCACCCCCGTGAGACAAAAAAAGCGAGAGCGGGAATGTCGCCGACATGCCCGCTCTCGCGCAAGTGCTATTAGGCCATGTTGCCCAGGATCACAGACCCGGAGGCATCAGGTAGCCGTAGGAAACGATCGCCGAACCGGACCGCGCCTGACCGACCACCGCACCCTGGATCAGCTTCGCACCCTTCTCGGCATCGTAACCAGCCGGGATCTCCCAGCCGATCGTGATGGAGCCGTTGGGACGGGTGTCAACCACCGTCGTTCCGGGGATCGGGGCACCGCCCACGGACCGCGGACGATTCGGAACGCCCAGACCCTGGCCGGCTTCCTGACCGCCAGCAACGCCGCCGAACGCGGGCGTCGGATCGTTCGCCGTCGGGCGGAACGACAACGCGGACTGCGGAGCGATCGAGAACGTGTTGTTCGGAGCGAACGGGCCGAGGAAGTCACCATCGGGGTTGTAGTAGGCAATCGTGCACACCAGCGGGACATCCGCGTTGCTCTTCACGTAGACAAGGCCCACAAAGGTGTCCTTGCTGACCGGATAGCCAACGCCAGTCACATCCGAATCCGCGAACCACGGAATGGCGCACGACGCCGCAAACGCGGCGCCACCGATAAGAACCAAAGCCATCGCAAACATCAGTTTCTTCATTTTCTTTCACCTCCTTCGTTGTGGAATTTCTGCAAGGTCCCAGCCCTGCGGGCTGCTTACAGTACCTTCAAGTGTCCTCACGGCCGGGGCTCCAGCCACCGACCACAACTAGTTTGTACCACAAACCAGTCTGAATGTCAAGCACTTTTTTCGCCGGAGACGCGCCGGGGCCCAGGGCGGAGATGCTGCGGGAAGAGCCAACGACCGCCGATCTGCGCCCCCCCTACCGCTTCCGCAGCACGAAGAGGTGGCAGGGGCAGAGGGGCCAGCGTTCGCCGAGGAGGGGCCAGCCGAGGCGGTTGAGGTGGTGGAGGGCCTCGTTTGCGGGATTGCCGGACTGGACGGGGCCGGGGCGCAGGTCCACGATGTCGAATCCGTGGCGGCCGGCGAGGGCGCGCAGGCCAGAGGCGGAGATCAGGAGGGTGTGCCAGGGGGGGGCGAGGGTGCCGTGAATTTCGGGCAGAGGCAGGCGCAGCAGCCCGAGCCGGAATAGTTTCCCAAAGAAGCGGGCGAACCGGGCGGTGGGCATGAAGGTGACCAGGAGGCCGCCGGGGACCAGAAGGCGGCGGGCTGCCTCCAGGGTCGCGGCGTGGTCTGTCAGGTGCTCAAACACGGCGGCCATCACGATGCCCGCGTAGCGCCCCTCCCCCTCCAGAGCCTCCAGGGCGGCTTCATGCACGGGGTGGCCCTGCGCCCGGGTGTGCGCCGCCATGTCGCGCGAGAGGTCGGCCCCCTCGCAGGGGATGCCGCGCGCGCGGAGCTCGTCCAGCAGGCCGCCCCAGCCGCAGCCGTAGTCCAGCACGGGTCCCGCCGCCCCGGCGGGGGCGTGGGCGGCATAGGCGTCCCCAATGCCCTGAAAGACGCGGCGCGCCGCCGCGTTTCGGGCCTCGGGCGTCCCCGCGTAATGCCCGGCGCGGCTGTACTCGTCCCGGTAGGCGCGGGCCAGGGTCTCCGCGTCCGGCATGGGGTCGAGCTGCAGCGATCCGCAGTCCAGGCACTCCAGATAGCGCCAGCCCCGGCGCGCGCCAAAGGGACGCGCCCGGGGGCTTTCGCACGCGGCGCAGGGGACAGGCATGTCGCTGGGGGACTGCATGCGATGAGCCTAGCCGATTCCCGCGGCGAAGGCAAGGTTTTTCCCGGGAGAAACCAATGTGCGGCGGCGCGGGCGGGCGCCCCTTCCCCCCGGGGGCGGGGATTTGGTATACTTTGGGCCCAGCGCGAGAGGACGCCGACGCCGCGGGCGGCGGCGATTTTTTTACCCGACGGAGAGGCGACATGGAAAAACTGTATGTGTCCGCGGAGGGGCTGGAGAAAATGAAGGCCGACCTGGCCGCG
>JAKPUV010000412.1 GCA_029554925.1 Candidatus Hydrogenedentota bacterium
CCCGAAGAGAAAGGCCGCCCGATGGACCGAGAAGAACGCCGCCGCCTGACCCGGAAGACGCGGGACTTTTTTGACGCCCTGGCCCCCCGGTGGGAGGGCATCATCGCCGACGGGCACGCGGAACGGCTCCGGGCCCTCCTCTCCCCCGTCCTGTTCGACGGCGCGCGGCGCGTGCTGGACGTGGGGGCGGGGTCCGGCGTGCTGTGGCCCATCCTCCGGGAACGACTGGGCGGCCGCGCCCTGCTGGCCGCCGTGGACCTGTCGGCGGCCATGCTGAAACAGGGGCCGGCGGACGCCGCCGCCCCGCTGGTGGCCGACGGCGAGGAGCTGCCGTTCGGAGACGGCGCCTTCGACTGGGTCTTCTGCAACAGCTGCTTCCCCCACTTCACGGACCAGGGGGCCGCCCTGGCCGAGATGCGCCGCGTGCTGGCGCCGGGGGGCACCCTGGCGGTGTGCCACAGCGAAAGCCGGGCGGCGATCAACGAGATCCACCGCCAGACCGGGGGCCAGGTCGGCGGGCACGAGCTGCCGGAGGACGGGGAGATGACCGGCATGGCCGCCCGCGCGGGGCTGCGGCCCGAGCTGCTGCTGGACGGGAAGAGGGGCTATCTCTTTCTCGCGCGGCGCGGCTGACCGCCCGGCCGCCGCCCGTTGTGTTATTCCCGCCCGAACGGCTATACTTTAACGAGGCAGGCGAGGGGCACACGGCGAAACAGGAGACTCCGCGCAGTGATTATCGTGATGGCATCCTCCAAGAAGGAGGACGTGGCCCATGTGGTCCATAAAATTGAGGAAATGGGCTACAAGGCCCATGTGATCGTGGGCGTCGAGCGCACGGTGGTGGCGGCGGTGGGCGACGAGCGCGGCAAGGAGCGCCTGATCTCCCTGGAGGCGCTGCCCCATGTGGAGAAGGTCTTCCCCATCCTGAAGCCGTTCAAACTGGCCGGTCGGGAGGTTAAAAGCGAGCCCTCCATCGTGTCGGCGGGAAAGGCCCGGTTCGGCGGGGGGTACTTCTCGGTGATTGCGGGGCCCTGCGCGGTGGAGTCGGAGGCGCAAATCCGGGAAAGCGCCCGGCTGGTGAAGGCGTCCGGGGCGGCCATGCTGCGCGGGGGCGCGTTCAAGCCGCGCACGTCGCCGTACAGTTTCCAGGGCATGGAGCTGGAGGGCCTGAAACTGCTGTGGGCCGCCGGCCAGGAGACGGGGCTGCCGGTGGTGACCGAGGCCGTAACGCCGGACCAGGTCGCCGTGGTGGCCCAGTTTGCCGACATGATCCAGATCGGCGCGCGGAACATGCAGAATTTCGCGCTGTTGCGGGCGGCGGGCAAGGCGGGCAAGCCGGTCATCCTGAAGCGCGGCATGATGTCCACCATCAACGAGTTCCTCATGTCGGCGGAGTACATCCTCTCCGAGGGGAACCCGGACGTCATCCTCTGCGAGCGGGGCATCCGCACCTTTGAGACCGAAACGCGCAACACGCTGGACATCCAGGCGGTGCCGGTCATCCGGCAGGTCAGCCACCTGCCGGTGATCATCGACCCCAGCCACGCCGCCGGGCGGTGGGAGCTGGTGACCCCGATGGCCTGCGCCGCCGTGGCGGCGGGGGCCGACGGCCTCCTGGTGGAGGTGCACCCCAACCCGGCGGAGGCCATGTCCGACGGGCAGCAGTCGCTCAAGCCGGAGCGCTTCGGGCAGATGATGGCGGCCATAAGGCCCCTGCTCGACGTGATGAAGAGGGAACTGTGCTGAGAACCGCGGGAATCCGTTGACCATGACCGAAGAGAACACCGGACAGGACGTCCCCGAGATGGAGGAGGCGGAGCTGGAGCTGGAAATGGAGCCGGTGGAGATGCTGAGCCGGGAGGAGACCCGGCAGGCGCTCTACGCCATGCTGTTTTCCAGCGACCGCCCGATGAGCGCCGCCCGCCTGGCGGAGGCCCTGGGCGACATTGACGCCGACATCGTGGCGACCCTGCTCGCGGAGCTGGCCCGGCAGGTCAACGCCGCCGAACACACGCCGTACGTGCTCAAGGAGATCGCGGGCGGATACCAGCTGCTGACCAAGCCCCAGTACGCGCCGTTCATCCGCCGCCTGCTCCGGGTGAAGAAGAGCAACCGCATGTCCAAGTCGCTGCTGGAGACGCTGGCCATCATCGCCTACAAGCAGCCCGTGACACGGGCCGAGGTCGAGGCGATCCGCGGCGTGAGCGTGTCCTACGCCTTCGACCAGCTGCAGGAGAAGCGGCTGGTGAAGGTGGCCGGCGTGTCCGACCTGCCCGGAAGGCCCAAGCTTTACCGCACCACCGACGAGTTCCTGGTCACCTTCGGCCTGAGAAGCCTGAAGGAGCTCCCCTCGCTGGACGAGCTGCGCGTGCATGACTGAGAACGCCGTCAGACTCCAGAAGTTCCTCGCCGAGTGCGGCGTCGCCTCGCGGCGCGCCTCGGAGGGGCTCATCGAGGCGGGGCGCGTGGCCGTGAACGGCGTGACCGCCCGGGTGGGCCAGACGGTGACCCCCGGCGTGGACCGCGTGACGCTGGACGGCGCGGCGGTCGGCGAGTCGGAGGAGAAGGTCTACCTGCTGCTGAACAAGCCCCGGAACTGCGTGACGACCGCGCGGGACACCCACGGGCGGAAAACGGTGCTGGAGTGCGTGCGCGGGCTGACCTCGCGCGTGTTTCCCGTGGGGCGGCTGGACTTCGACGTGGAGGGGGCGCTGCTGCTGACCAACGACGGCGAGCTGGCCTTCCGCCTGACGCACCCCCGTTTCGAGGTGGAGAAGGTCTACCTGGCCTGGGTGCTCGGC
>JAKPUV010000417.1 GCA_029554925.1 Candidatus Hydrogenedentota bacterium
GTGCAGAAGATGGAATTCCGCCACTAACCCCGGACCCACCATGGCAGACTCCCCGACATCCCCCCGCGGGGGCGCGGTGCGCCGCGAGAGCGACCTGCTGGGCGCGCGCGACGTGCCCGTGGACGCGCTGTACGGCGTGCACACGCTCCGCGCGCGGGAAAACTTCCCCCTGGCCGGGCGCGCCGCGCACCCGGAGCTGTTCCGCGCGTTCGGCGCGGTGAAGCTGGCCTGCGCGCGGGTGAACCGCGGCCTGGGCTGCTGGGCGGAGGCCCCGGAGAAGGCGGAGGCCCTGTGCCGCGCCTGCGCGGAGATGATGGAGGGCCTGCTGGACGCGTGGAACGTGACGGACGCGCTCCAGGGCGGCGCGGGCACCAGCACGAACCTGAACGTGAACGAGGTGCTGGCGAACCGCGCCCTCCAGCTTCTCGGGCGGCCGTTGGGCGACTACGCCGCCGTGTCGCCGCTGGACGATGTGAACCTCCACCAGTCAACGAATGACACCTATCCCGGCGCTGCGGCTGGCCGCAATCCGCGGGCTGCGCGCGCTGGAGCAGGCGCTGGTGGCGCTTCAGGAGGCTTTTCAGGCGAAGGAGCAGGCCTTCGCCCATGTGGTGAAGATGGGCCGCACGGAGATGCAGGACGCCGTGCTGGTAACGCTGGGCCGCGAGATGGGCGCGTATGCCGAGGCCTTCGCGCGCGACCGGTGGCGGGTCTACAAGTGCGAGGAGCGCCTGCGCGTGGTCAATCTCGGCGGCACCGCCGTCGGCACGGGCTACGCCGCGCCCCGCCGCTTCATTTTCCAGGCGGTGGAGGAGCTGCGCGAAATCACGGGCATCGGCCTCGCCCGCGCCGAGAACCTCGTCGAGGCCACGCAGAACGCCGATGTTTTCGTGGAGGTGTCGGGCATCCTGAAGGCCTGCGCCGTGAACCTTCTCAAGACCTGCGGCGACCTGCGTCTCCTCTCCTCCGGTCCCGAGGCGGGCCTCGCGGAGATCCGGCTGCCGCGCCTTCAGGCGGGGTCGTCCATCATGCCGGGCAAGGTCAACCCCGTCATCCCCGAGGCGGTCTCGCAGGCCGCGATGCGGGTCCTCGGCAACGACCAGGTCATCGCCCTGGCGGCGTCGCAGGGAAACCTGGAACTGAGCGCCTTCCTGCCGCTCATCGCGGACGCCCTGCTGGAGAGCCTC
>JAKPUV010000433.1 GCA_029554925.1 Candidatus Hydrogenedentota bacterium
TACGACCGCCTCATGACGGCGCGCCCGCCCGCGCTGGTGCCCGTCGAGGGCGACACCTGCCAGGGCTGCTTCATGCGCCTGCCCTCGCAGTTCGCCCAGCGCGTCCGCGAGGACACGGACCACATCCACACCTGCCCGAACTGCAGCCGCTTCATCTACATCGTCTGACCCGGTTTCCGGCGTGCGGGCGGGGCCGCGAAACGCCCCGTTTTTGACCGGTTTTTGGGGGCTGTGCTATGCTCTGCGCGCAGCCTTCCAGTGTCACCATGAACGGGTCCCGCCACATGTCCGACTTTAGCAGCCCCTTTTCCGCCGCCTCCGCCGCGCCGCCCCGCGGGTCGGCGTGGCGGGTCTACGCGCGCCTGGTCGGCTACGCCTGGCGGTACAAGGCCCGGCTCTTCGGGTCCATGGCCCTCGCCATCCTCATCGCCGTCTCCTTCGGCGCCATGCTGGTCGGCGTGGGCACCGTGATCCGCCTCACCTTCTACCAGCCCGCCGCACAGGCCCCGGAAGGCGGCGGCACCCCCGCAAAGGCGCAGGAGGACCCCGCCCAGGGCATCGCGCGGGACATCGCGGAGTATTCCGGCATGATGCGCCGGTATGTTGGCTGGGGGCCCGAGGGGCTGGACCGGCGCTTTCTGGACGTGGTCGCGGGCATGCGCGCGGACCGGATGCGCGCCCTGCTCTACGCCTGCGCGCTGGTTACCCTGCTGGCGGGCTTCGTCGGCGTGTCGCGCTTCTTCCAGGAGTACCTGGCCGCCACCATCGGCGTGCGCGTGACCACCGACATCGGCCGCGACATGTACGCCAACCTTATGCGCCAGTCCATGGTCTTCTTCGAGACGCGCAACAGCGGCGAGATCCTCGCGCGGTTCAGCAACGACATGTTCATGGTGAACCGGGGGCTCGAGGGCGTCTTCGTCAAGCTCATGCGCGAGCCCTTCAAGATCGCGGCCTTTCTCGCCGTGGCCCTCAGCGTGGACTTCAAGCTGACCCTCGTGGGCGTGTGCGTCATGCCCGTGGTCCTCTACGCCCTCGTGTTCATCGGCAAGAAGATGCGCAAGAGCGTGCGCCGTTCCCTCCAGAAGATCGCCTCCATGACCACCGTCGTCGGCGAGACCGTCCGCGGCATGGCGGTCATCAAGAGCTACAACATGGAGGAGTACGAGATCGGCCGCATGCGCGGCGAGATCGACCGCCTCCGCAAGTTCCTCTACCGGATGGCCCGCCTCCACGCGGCCACCGGCCCCGTCACGGAGTTTCTCCTCGTCCTCGGCGTCGTCTCCTTCGTCCTCTACAGCGGCCACCGCGTGGAGGAGGGCCTGCTGGACGCCGGGGCCCTCGTGCAGCTCTATTTCGCCCTGGCCATGATGCTCGACCCGGTGCGCAAGCTCTCCGACGTGAACAACCTCGTGCAGACCAGCGTGGCCAGCGCCGAGCGCTGCTTCGAACTGGTGGACGCCGTGCCCGACATCGTGGAGGCGCCCGAGCCCGTCGAACTCGCGCCCCTGCGCGACGCCCTGCGCCTCGAGAACGTCAGTTTCTCCTACAACGGCGTGGACAAGGTGCTGGACGATGTGACCCTCGAGGTGCGCCGGGGCGAGATGATCGCCCTGGTCGGCCCGAGCGGCGCGGGCAAGAGCACGCTCGTGAAGCTCATCCCGCGCTACTACGACGCCACGTCGGGCCGCGTGATGATGGACGGGGTGGACATCCGGAAGGCGTCCTTCCACAGCCTGCGCGAGCAGATCGGCATCGTCACGCAGGACACCATCCTCTTCGCCGAAAGCGTCCGCGCGAACATCGCCTTCGGCCGCGCCGAGTACCCGGAGGAGCGCGTGCGCGCCGCCGCC
>JAKPUV010000447.1 GCA_029554925.1 Candidatus Hydrogenedentota bacterium
CTCGGGCTTGCGCACGTCGAGCAGGAAGGCGTCCGTAGGGACCGCGTCTGGCTCGACCACCTCCACGTCGCCGCGCAGGATGTTCGCCGCAATGAACCCCGCCATGTTGACGCCGTGCTTGGCGGCGCCCCACTGCGGGGAGTAGGCCAGTTCCAGCTCCTCCAGGTCATAGACCGTCAGGCCGCCGCGAATGGCCGTGGCGATGGTGTCCACCACCACGTCCACCCCCTCGGCGCCCGTGGCCTGAACCCCGTAGATCTTCCCCTCGGGCGAGAAGAGCAGCTTGATGTCCACGGGATACGCGCCCGGGTAATACCCGGCGTGCTGGGAGGGGTGCAGGTACGCGCGGCGGTAGGGGAGGCCGAGGGCCTTCAACCGCTTCTCGGTCAGGCCGGTCTGCCCGGCGGCGACGTCGAAGACCTTGACGATGCTGGACCCCTGGATGCCGATGTAGGAGGAATCGCGCCCGCAGATCACATCGGCGGCGATGCGCCCCTGCCGGTTCGCGGGCCCCGCCAGCGGAATGGCCACCGGTTCCCCGCTGACCGTGCAGCGGCTCTGCACCGCGTCACCCACGGCGTACACATCCGGCGCGCTCGTGCGCATGCGGCCGTCCACGACAATATGCCCGCGGGGACCGGTTTCGATCCCCGCTGCAACGGCCAGGGAAGACCGGGGCTTCACCCCGGCGCACATGCAGACCAGGTCCGCGTCCACGCGGGCGCCGGACTTCAGCGTGACCGCACCCGGTTCAATGGCGGCGACGGAGTCGCCAAGGCGGGTGTCCACGCCGTAGATTTCAAGCTCCTGGAGCAGGGGAGCGGTCATCTCCCTGTCCATCGGTCCCAGCACCTGGTCCAGAAGCTCGACAATCGTGATCTTGAGCCCCCGGGCGTGCAGGTTCTCGGCCAGTTCCAGACCGATGAACCCGCCGCCGATGATGCACGCGGTCTTCGCCCCGGCGGCGGCCTCCGCTATCCGGTCCATGTCCTGAAGATTGTTCAACACCTGGACGTGGGGGAGGTCCGCGCCCGGCACGGGCAGCCGGAGGGGCTCGGCCCCCGTGGCCAGCACAAGGGCGTCATAGCGCTCCTCGAACTCCTCCCCGGAGTCAAGGGCGCGCACGCGCACGGTTTTTGCCGCCGTGTCCACGGCCATGACCTCGTGGCGCGTCCGGATGTCCAGCCCGTAGCGGGCGCTCAGGACCTGCGGCGTCTGCACCGCCATGACGGCGCGGTCCCTGATCACCCCGCCGATGTAGTAGGGCATGCCGCAGTTCGCGAAGGACACGTCGTGCCCCCGCTCCAACACGACCACCCCCACCTCCCGGTCCAGCCGCTTGATGCGGGCCGCGCAACTCATGCCCCCGGCAACACCTCCAACCACAAGCACTTTCTTTGTCATGTCAGTTGTCTCCCTTGACAGAACAGTTTCACAACCAAACGCCCCCTTTCCTTGGGATATTCCCGGAACTGTGTCACCCTCCGGGGGAAGAAAGACGTTCACCACGCGACGCGAACAGGATGCGGCACTCCGGATGAAACCCCGAATTGCCCTTGACGGTCGTAGTTCGGGTAAGATTACCTTTTCCACAGGCGGATTCAGGATTCTCCATGTTCTTGCGCCCCTCACATGCACGCACCAACGACCGCGCCGCACGGGTGCTTGCGGCCCTGCTGATTCCGGTGCTGCTGGGCACCCCGGGCTGCGCCACCAAACGCATGGTGGAGCGGGCCGACCGCGAAGTGTACGGCATCATCCGCGAAAAGACGGGGGAGGTTCCGGGCATGGACCCGGAGTTCACCATTGATCAGACGCTTGACGAAAGCGTCCTGGAAACGCTGCCCAAGGTGGAGGAGAACGACTCCGGACTCGGCGAGGGGATGCGCGACGAGCGCGGATGGCCCGTGGTGAGCCTGGAGCAGGCACTCCACCTGGCGGTGAGCCGCAACCGCACCTACCAGGGCCGCAAGGAGTCCCTCTACCTTCAGGCGCTCCGGCTCACGCTGGCCCGCCACGAGTTCGACCCGATCTTCTCGGGAAGGGGGTCGGCGTCCTACAACCGCACGACGCGCGACGTGGTGACCGACAGCGACTTCGCCGCGGCGCTGAAGGCCTACCGCCAGAGCGTGCCCGAGCTGGAGGCCCTCACGAACACCCCCGGCGCGCTTCTGCGGTCCTATGCGGACCTCGTGGAGGCGTCGGGCAACCTAGCGGGGCTCAACGACCCCGAAACCCACATCGTGGACGAGCGCAGCGTGGACGGGCAGACCTCCGTGGGCATCAACCTCCTGGCCGCGGGCGGCGCCCGCATCGCCGTGGGGCTGACCTCCAGCTTCCTGCGCTATCTCACCGGTCTGCCCCGGGAGCAGGCATCGTCCTCCCTGACGGCGGAAATCACGCAGCCCCTGCTGCGCGGCGCCGGGTCGGCGGTCACGCTGGAGGAGCTGACCCAGGCGGAGCGCGACGTCCTCTACGCCCTGCGGGACTTCACCCAGTACCGCAAGGACTTCACGGTGGACGTCTGCTCGGACTACTACAACATCCTCCAGCGCCGCGAGATCATCCGCAACACATGGAGCGGCCTGCAGGGCTTCCGCCAGAGCGTCGAGCGGCAGAAGGCCTTTGTGGAGGAGGGACTGAGCCGCCCCGCCGACCTGGGCCGCCTGCGCCAGGCACAGCTGGAAAACGAGAACGGCTACACCAACGCCGTGCGCCAGTACTATCAGGACCTGGACCGCTTCAAGATCACCCTGGGCCTCTCCACGGACACCAACCTCCGGCTGGACGACGCGGAACTGACGGCCCTGCGGGAGGGCGGGCTGCTGCACCCGAAGATCACCTCTGAGGACGCGGTGCGCGTCGCGCTGGAGGCGCGGCTGGACCTGCAGAATGCCCGGGACGCCGCGGAGGACGCCGAACGCCGCCTGCGCGTCGCCGAAAACAGCCTCCTGCCGCGTCTGGACCTCGTGGGGGGCGCGTCGGTGAAGTCGGTGGGCAACAAAGACTGGGACGATTTGGACTTCCGGCGGATGGTTTGGAACGCGGGCATTGACGTGGATCCGGTGTTCGACCGCAAGGCCATCCGGAACGCCTACCGGTCCTCCGTCATCGGCCGCGAGAGCGCCCTGCGCGAGCGCAGCCTCGCCGAGGACAATGTGAAACTGGGCGTTCAGGCGTCATGGCGCAACCTGGAGCAGGCCCGGCAGAGCCACGAAATCGCGCTGGAAAGCGTTCACCTCAGCGAGCGCCGCGTCGAGGAGCAGGATCTCCTCGCCGAGCTGGGCATGGCCACGGCCCAGGACCAGGTGGACGCGCGCAACGACCTCATCAAATCCCAGAACTCGCTGACCGCGGCCGTCATTGGACACACCGTCGCGCGCCTTCAGTTCTGGAAAGACATGGGCATCCTTTACATCAAGAAGGACGGCCGCTGGGAGGAAGTGACGGATCATGCCGCCCCAACAACCGAATAAAGCCCCCCGGAAACGGAAACTGCGCCGCTGGATCGCCGCCGCGCTCGTCCTCGGCCTCCTCGGCTACGGGGGATGGCGGCTGGCGTCGCGCGAACTCGCGCCGCAGTCCGCCTCCGCCGCCACCTTCCGCGTCCTGCGCGGGCCGCTGGACGTGACCGTGGTCGAGGGCGGGAGCGTCGAGGCCAAGGACAAACTGGAAATCCTCTGCGAGGTGCAGGGCTCCACCAAGATCCTCTCCATCGTGGAGGAGGGGAAGATGATCACGCCGGAGGACGTCGAGAAGGGGCTGGTGCTGATCGAGCTGGACTCCAAACAGCTTCTCGACCAGCAGGTATCGCAGGAGCTGGACTTCCAAACCTCCCTGGCCGCCCTCACGCGCGCCAAGGAGCAGTACGACATCCAGCTCATTGACAACGAGAGCACCATCAAGGCCGCCGAACTGGCCGTCAAGTTCGCCGAAATGGACCTGGCCGCCTATGTCGGCGAGGAGCTGGCGGCGAAAATCGTCGCCGAGGCCCAGAAAATCGAGGACGCCGCGCGCCTGCTCACCCAGCAAAACGGCTCCACACAGCCAGCCGAGCCGTCCCTCCCGGCGGAAACCCCTCCGCCGACACCGGCCCCGGGGGAGGCCCCGGCTCCGGAACCGCCGCCGGCCGCCCCCCCGGCAAACGGCGGGGACACGGGCGCGGCGGCGGAAGCCGAAGCCCCCGAACCGGCACCGCCGCCGATTGACGCCATGGCCATTGTGAAGCTGGACAACCTGGGGGACGGCCAGGCGCGCCAGAAGATCCGGGGGCTTGAAAACGACCTGGTGCTTTCCGAACAGGACCTCAGCCTCGCCCAAGTGAAGCTGGAGGGCACAAAGCGGCTGTTTGAGAAGGAGTTTGTGACCAAGAACCAGCTCGACAGTGACCAGGCGGCCTACGACCGCAAGGTGATCGCCCTGGAGACCGCCCAGACCAGCAAGGAGCTCTTCACCAAATACGAGTTCCCGAAAATGGTCGAAAAGCTCGTGTCGGACTACCAGGAGACCCTGCGCAAGCTGCGCCGAAACGAGCGCATGGCCGTCTCGCGGTCGGCCCAGGAGGAGGCCGACCGCGTGTCCGCCGAGGCCCGGCACCTCCTGCAGACGCGCAAGCGGCAGGAGATCGCCGAACAGATCGAAAAATGCGTCATCCGCGCCGTGAAGCCGGGACTGGTCATTTACGGCACCGGGGAAAGCTCCTACCGCGAGGAGATCATCGAGGCGGGTGCCAACGTGCGCGAGCGGCAGGTCCTCATCACGATTCCCGACATGAGCGTCCTCGCGCTGACGGTCAAGGTTCACGAGTCCGTTGTGCAGCTGGTGAAGTCCGGGCAGAAAGTGCGGGTGCGCGTGGACGCGTTCCCCGCCGAAACCCTCACGGGCGTGGTCCACTCCATCGCCCCGCTTCCGGACACCACCAACCGCTGGATGAACCCCGACGTGAAGGTCTATGAAACGAAGGTCTACCTGGACGAGGCGCCCAGGTGGCTGCGGCCCGGCATGAGCGCAGAGGCCGAAATCCTCGTGGAACGCCATGAAAACGTGCTCCAGGTGCCCATCCAGGCCGTCAGCATCCGCAACGACCGGCAGGTCTGCTTCGTGAAAACCGCCCTCGGCGTCGAGGAGCGCCCTGTGGAAACGGGCGCCATGGGCCTCACCATGGCGGAGATCAAGAGCGGGGTGGAGGAGGGGGAGACCGTCCTTCTCCGCGCGCCGGCGCTTCCGGGCGATGCCGCGTCCCCGGGGGAAAAGCAGGGCAGGCCCGCGGAGGAGGGGAAGGAGGGAGGCAAGGAGAAGGCGGAAAAGGGGAGGCGGGAGAAACGCCCGGAATCCGGGGAAGCCCCTGAAAAACCGGCGGAGCAATGATGCAGGCGGAAACCATGGTGGAGCTGCAGCGGGTCACCAAGACCTACAACATGGGGGCGGTGTCCTTCAACGCCCTCGACGACGTCTCCCTCGCGGTCGGGAAGGGCGAGTACGCCGCCATCATGGGGCCCTCCGGGTGCGGCAAGTCCACCATGCTCAACCTGCTCGGCTGCCTCGACCGCCCCACCACCGGGAAGTACCTCCTGGGCGGGCTGGACGTCTCCACGCTGGACGACGACGACCTGTCCACCGTGCGCGGGGCGTGTCTCGGGTTCATCTTCCAGTCCTACAACCTGATCCAGCAGCTCAACGTGGTCGAGAACATCGAGGTGCCGCTCTACTACCAGGGGCGGCATCCGGACGAGAGCCGGGAGATCGCCGTCGCCCTCGCGGAGCGGGTGGGGCTGGGGGAGCGGGTGTACCACAAGCCCTTCGAGCTCTCCGGCGGACAGCAGCAGCGCGTGGGCATCGCCCGCGCGCTGGCCAACTCCCCGCTGGTCCTCATGGCCGACGAGCCCACGGGCAACCTCGACTCCCGGTCGGGGCAGGAGATTCTGGCGCTCTTCGACGAGCTGCACGGGCAGGGCATGACGATCATCATGGTCACGCACGACGAGGGCATCGGCGCCCGCGCCCAGCGGGTGATCCGCCTGCGCGACGGGCGCGTGGAGGAGGACCGCCGAAATGGCTGACATCGGCGAACTGCTCCAGACCCGCGGCCGCCTGTCGCTCCGCGTCAGCTCCCCGTGGCGCACCGTGCGCCTGGGCTTCAAGAGCCTCTGGATGCACCGGCTCCGCAGCCTCCTGACCGTGCTGGGCATCGTGTTCGGCGTGTGCTCCGTCATCGCCATGCTCGCCGTCGGCGAGGGCGCCAGCTACGAGGCGCAGGAGCAGATCCGCCGCCTCGGCAGCAGCAACATCCTCCTCAAGAGCGTCAAGCCCTCGGAGGAGCAGAAAGTCTCCGCCCAGCGCAGCTACGTGAGCGAGTACGGCCTCACCTACGACGACATGGCCCGCATCCGCGACAGCATCCCCGGCGTCAGCGTCGTGGTCCCCGGGCGGGTGATCCGCCAGCGCATCTGGAACGCCACGCAGAAGATGGACGCCGAGATTGTCGGCACCGTGCCCTGGTACCCGGAGATGCGGAACCTCTCCCTGCTGGAGGGGCGCTACTTCACCGAAACGGAGATGCGCTCGCACCACAATGTGTGCGTCCTCAGCGAGCCGCTGGTCGCGGGCCTGTTCCCCCTGAGCCCGCCCGTCGGCGGGCGCGTCCGCGTGGGGAGCGACTACTACGTGGTCATCGGCGTCATCAGCCAGGAGGCCGCCGGCCCCGCCGCCGCCCCGGGAAACGGGGAGGGCGGCCCCCCGAAACCTGGGGAGGCCTCGGCCACCCCGCGCGCATACATCCCCCTGAGCACGGCGAAGTCCCACTTCGGCGAGGTGCTCATCCGCCGCAGCACGGGCAGCTTCGAGGCCGAGCGGGTCGAACTGCACGAGGCCATCATCAAAGTGGACTCGCAGGACGCCGTGGAGGAGACGGCCCGGGTCGTTTCGGAGATCCTCTCCCGGCACCACAAGAAAACCGACTGGGAGATGCTGGTGCCCCTGGAACTGCTGCGGCAGGCCGAGCGCACCAAGCAGATTTTCAACACCGTCCTGGGCGCCATCGCCGCCATCTCCCTCATCGTCGGCGGCATCGGCATCATGAACATCATGCTCGCCACGGTCACGGAGCGCACCCGCGAGATCGGCATCCGCCGCGCCCTGGGCGCGAAGAAGCGGGACATCGTGGTCCAGTTCCTCGTCGAGACCGTCATCCTCTCCGGCTCCGGCGGGCTCGTCGGCGTCGCCCTCGGACTCGTCATCCCGTGGTTCATCTCCCGCTTCGCCGAAATGGCCACCATCGTCACGCCCTGGGCGCCCATGATCGCCTTCTCCATCTCCGTCTCCATCGGCGTCGTCTTCGGCATCTACCCGGCCCTGCGCGCCGCCAACATGGACCCCGTCGAGGCGCTGCGCCACGAGTGACGGGGCGGGGCGCGGGCTGTGCTATTCTTGAGACCCGACACAACCGAGAGGATACGCCGATGAGAGTCTCCCGAAACCGGTCATCCGTATTTGTCCTGTGCGCGCTCGCCGTGCTCGCGGCCCCCTGCGGGTTCGCGGAGCCTGCCAAAAACTGGCACGAGGACGCCTTCTTCGGCCTGCACTACGACCTCCACCCCGGCGCCACCGACACCGAGCTGGGCAGGGAGTCCACCTATGAGCACATCCGGGCCATGCTGGAGAAAGTGAAGCCCGACTTCGTGCAGTACGACTGCAAGGGCCACCCCGGCTACTCGGGCTACCCCACCAAGGTGGGTTCCCCGTCCCCGGGCATCGTGGGCGACGCGCTGAAGGTGTGGCGGCAGGTCACCCGGGACATGGGCATCCCGCTCTCCATCCACTTCTCCGGCGTGTGGGACTCGCGGGCCATCGAGCTCCACCCCGAGTGGGCCCGCATCAACGCCCAGGGAAAACCAGACCCCAACTACACCAGCCGGCTCAGCGCCTACGATGAGGAGTACATGATCCCGCAGCTGCTCGAGGTGGTGCGCGAGTACGACATTGACGGCATGTGGATCGACGGCGAGAACTGGGCCAGCCAGCCCGACTGGAGCGAGGCCTGCCAGAAGGCCTTCACGGAGAAGACGGGCATCGCCGAAATCCCCCGCAAGGCGGGCGACCCCCACTGGCACGAGTGGCTGGCCTTCCACCGGGAGCTTTTCGTCAACCACGTCACCCGGTACGTGGACGCGGTCCACGCCCTGAAGCCCACCTGCATGGTCACCAGCAACTGGATGTACAGCGTGCGCATGCCCGAGGCGGTGGCCGCCCCCATTGACTACCTCAGCGGCGACTTCGACCCGTCCTTCGGCGCCGAGCGCGCCATGGCCGAGGGCCGCTTCATCAGCAGCCGCGGCAAGCCCTGGGACCTCATGGCCTGGGCCTTCCTCCAGACGGGCGGCCAGGGCTGGACCATGAAGAACGCGGAGCACCTCTGCCAGGAGCTGTCCACGGTGCTGGCGCAGGGCGGCGCGGTCTTCATCTACGACACCCCCCACCGCTCCGGGCGCCTCACGGAGTGGCATCAGGACATCCTCGCGGACGTGGCGAAGTTCTGCCGCCCGCGGCAGGAGTACTGCCACAAGTCCGAGACTGTCCCCCAGGTCGCCATCCTCCACAGCGAGACGGCCTACTACCTCCACAACGACCCCCTGTTCAACTTCGCGCAGGCCAACCGGGCCATGGAGGGCGCGCTGCACGCCGTGCTGGAAAACGGCCTGAGCGCGGACATCCTGAACGAGGACACGCTGCTCAAGCGCCTCTCCGAATACCCGGTGGTCATCATTCCCGAGGCGGTCGAGGTGTCGGACGCCGTCCGCCAGGCCCTGCCCGGCTACGTGGAGAACGGCGGCCGCCTGCTGCTCACGGGCGCGCAGGTCGCGGAGCAGTACGGCGCCCTCGCGGGCGTGGAGAAGCGGGGCGAGCCGGAGGAGGGGGGATGGCTGCCCGTCGGCGGCGAGGCCGTCAATGTCGCCGGAGGCTATCAGGCGGTCACCCTGAAGGACGCCGAGGCGGTGGCGTTCATGCTGAACGAGCGGGAACCCGCCCTGAACGCCCGCGCCGACTTCCCCGCGGCCACCCGCCGCCGGGTGGGCAGGGGGACGGTGGTGGCCGTCCACGGGCCTGTGTTCCGGTGCTATTACGAGTCCCATTATCCCGCCCTGCGCCGCTTCATCGGCGACATGGTCGCCGCCCTGAACCCCGCGCCGATGGCGCGGGTGGACGGCCCCTGGTGGATCGAGATGGCCGCCCGAAAGAAGGACGGCCGCACGCTCATCCAGCTGGTCAACCGGTCCGTCGGCGGCTACCTGTCACCCAGCCGCCACATGGCGGAGTCCGTGCCCGACACGGGTCCCTTCACCGTCACCGTTCCGCTTCCTGAAAAGCCGGCCAGGGTCTTCCTCGCCCCCGAAGACAAGGGGCTGGACTGGTCCTGGGACGGCGGCCTGCTCACCGCCAAAGTCGGCGGGCTGGGCATACACAACGTGCTTGTGATCGAACCCGGCACGCCGGGTTCCTGAGAGAGGGAGACACGTCATGCTGACAACGTTGGCCGTCCTTTCCGCCTGCTGCCTGGGACTGGGCGCAGACGCAACAGCCCCGGACACCGCCCCCGCCCCGAAACCCCGCGTGCTGGTGGTGACGGGGGGGCACGGCTTCGACGAGCCGGAATTCCGGGCGCTCTTCGCAGCCTTGACAGAACTGGACGTGACCTTCCACGACCTGAAGGACGAGAGCGAGGTCTTTGAGGACATCGGCGACTGGCCCTACGACGTGCTGGTGCTCTACAACATGAGCCAGAAGATATCGGAGAAGCGCAAGGCCAACTTTCTGTCGCTGCTGGACAAGGGCGTGGGCCTGGTCGTGCTGCACCACGCCATCGCCGCCTTCAACGACTGGCCGGAGTACTGGAAGATCATCGGCGCGCGGTACTTTCTCAAGGACACCGGGGTGGACGGGAAGACCATCCCCGCGTCCACCTACCGGCATGACGTGGACATCCCCTGCAAGATCGAGGATCCCGCGCACCCCGTGACCGCCGGCCTGAAGGACTTCGTCGTCCGCGACGAGACCTACAAGGGCTTTCTCGTGGAGCCGGACAACCACCTGCTGGTGGGCGAGGACCATCCCGACGCCCAGCGCGAGGCGGTCTGGACGCGGCAATACCGGAACGCAAAGGTGTGCTACATCCAGCTCGGGCACGACAAGCTGAGCTTCGGCGACGACAACTACCGCACCCTGGTCCGGCAGGCGATCCAGTGGGCGAAGAAGTCCTGACCGTCCGGCAGGCGGCCGCTGACCGAGGCGCGTGCGGTAACGTGACCGCTTCCCCGCCAGGAGCGTGAGTGGTTTGACGGGAAAGGCTCTCCCCGCCAAACCCGCCCTTTTGCTGCCCTATCGGTGTTGATCTGTGTTCATCGGTGGTTGCTTGCCATGAAAAAACGGGCCGGACAGGGCGTTTGCCCCGTCCGGCCCGTGTGTTCGGGCTGGGATCAGTCCTCTTCCTCGCCGCTGCGGGTCTTCTCGTAGGCCGCGATGAGCTCCTTCGCCACGTGGTCCGGGACCTCGTCGTAGTGGCTGAACTTCAGCTCGTAGCTGCCCCGGCCCTGCGTCATGCTGCGCAGCTCGGTGGAGTAGCGGAGGATTTCCGCCTCGGGCACGAGCGCCTTGATGACCTGGCGCCCGCCGCCCACGGCGTCCATGCCGAGGAGCCGGCCGCGGCGGCTGTTCATGTCGCCGCTGATGTCACCCATGAACTCCGAGGGGACGGTGACCGCGATCTCCATGATCGGCTCAAGCAGGCAGGGTTTCGCCTCCTTGACGGCCTTCTGGATGGCCTTGCGGGCCGCGATCTTGAACGCCATTTCGGAGGAGTCCACGGCGTGGAACGAGCCGAAGTACAGCTCCACAATGATGTCCACCACGGGGTTGCCGCTGATGACGCCCTGCTGCAGCGCCTCGTAGCTGCCCTTGTCCACGTGGGGGATGTACTGCTTGGGCACCACGCCGCCCACGACGCTGTCAACGAACTCGTACCCCGCGCCGCGCTCATTCGGCTTGAGGCGCAGCCAGACGTCGCCGAACTGCCCGTGGCCGCCGGTCTGCTTCTTGTGCTTGCCCTGCACCTCGGCCGTGCCCTTGATGGTCTCGCGGTAGGCGACCTTCGGGGTGCGGGTCTCCACCTCGACCTTGTACTTGCGGGCCATGCGCTTGAGCAGAATGTCCAGCTGCAGGTCGCCCATGCCCCGGATGACGTGCTCGTTGGTGTCCGGGTCGCGGTAGTGCGCGAAGGTCGAGTCCTCCTCGGCCAGGCGGTTCAGCGCCTCGCCCAGCTTGTCCTCGTCCGCCCGCGCCTTGGGCAGGATCGCCAGCTTCACCATGGAGACGGGCAGTTCGATCGGGGGCATGAAAACGCTCGTCCCCGGCGCGGCGATCGTGTCGCCGAAATGGGTGTTCTTCAGCTTTGTGAGGGCCGCGAGGTCGCCCGGCCCCACCTCGTCCACCGCGACCTGCTCCTTGCCGCGCACCAGGAACACCTTGCCGGTGCGCTCCTTGGTGTTGGTGGTCACGTTGTAGAACTCGGAGTCGGTCTTGAGCGTGCCGCTCAGGACGCGGAACAGGGTGAGGTGCCCGACGTAGGGGTCCACCACCTGGCGGAACACCTGCGCGAAGAAAGGCTCGGAAGGTCCGACCTTCACCTCGACGTCGTTCCCGTCGGAGTCCTTGGCCACCACCTTGCGGAGCAGCGGATTCGGGAAGGACTCGGCGATCAGGTCAAGAAGCTCGTTGATGCCGAAACCCATGCTGACGCTGCCCGCGATGATCGGGACGATCTTGCCGCTCGTGATGCCGTTCTGCAGGCCCGTGACGAACTCCTCGGGCGACAGCTCAAGGGTGTCCAGGTACTTCATCGTCAGCTCTTCGTCGGTCTCGGCTACCGCCTCCACCAGCGCGTCCTTAAGCGCGTCCGCCCCGTCCACGGCCGAGGCGTCGCCCGTGACGATGTTGACGACGCCCTTGAGCCCGGCGCCCGCGCCCACGGGGGCCACCAGCGGCACGCAGTGCTTGCCGTAGGTCTCCTGCAGGGCCTTCACGACCTCCAGGAAGTCCGTATGCTCGCGGTCGAGCTTGTTCACAAAAAACGCGCGCGGAACGTTGAACTTGTCCGCGAGGCGCATGGCGTTGTCCGTCCCGACCTGCACGCCCACCGAGGCGTCCACCATCACCACCACGCCGTCCAGCAGCGGGGCGGAGGAGGACGGCTCGCCGAAGAAGTCCACATAGCCCGGATGGTCGATCATGTGGATGCGGCGCTCTTTCCAGGTGAAGTGGACCAGCTTCATGGCGATGGTGCACTTCCGCTCGATCTCCTCCTCGAGGTAGTCGCACACCGTGTTGCCCTCCTCGATGCTCCCCATGCGCGAGGTGAGCCCGAGCTGGTTCAGCATGCGCTCCACGAAGAGGGTCTTCCCCACGCCGCCGTGGCCGAGTATCCCAACGTTACGTACCATTGCAGGGTCCATGGTTGCCATTAACAATCGCCTCCGCGTTGCAGGTTGGAAGGCCCGGCAAGGGCCTTGACTCTGGCTACACACGCCGCCCCAGCCGGGAACGGACGGGAAGCGGGATTATACCTTCTAACGCCCGTGTTACTCAACCCGGGACAGGGGGATGCGGGAAAAGGGCGCTGGTAACCGCCGGAATGCCGGCCGGGAGACGGGACATGGGCATTCGCAAACAAATCGCGTCGGTTTTCACCCTCGGACTGTCCCTCGTGGGCGTCAGCTGCAGTTCCCTCGCGGTGGACCCGCCGGAGGTCAAGAGTCCCCTGGACCTCACCGTCAAGGACATCGAGGGCAACGACGTGGACCTGTCCCAGTACAAGGGAAAGGCCGTCCTGATCGTGAACGTCGCCTCCAAGTGCGGGCTCACCCCCCAGTATGACGCCCTGGAGGCGGTCTACCGGAAATACAAGGACCGCGGGCTGGTCGTGCTGGGGTTCCCCGCCAACAACTTCCTCGGGCAGGAGCCCGGCACCAACGAGGAGATCGCCACCTTCTGCCGCACCAAGTTCGATGTGTCTTTCCCCATGTTCGCCAAGATTTCGGTGAAAGGGGAGGACATCGCCCCGCTGTACGCCTGGCTGACCTCCGAAAAGACCAACCCTGGTTTCTCCGGCAACATTGAGTGGAATTTCGGCAAGTTCCTCGTGGATCCCTCAGGAAAAGTGGTCGCCCGGTTCCACCCGAAGACCAAGCCCGATGCGGCGGATGTGACGGCGGCCATCGAGAAGGCCCTGCCCCCGGCGGAAACCAAGCCGGAACCCGGCGCGCCTTCGGAGAAGTAGCGACCCCTCGCCAAGAAAGAGCGCCGCAACCGGTTTTCCGGTTGCGGCGCTTCGTTTTCAGCGGGATGTTGCAGCTAGAAGAGCACCTCGGCGCCCCGTCCCTGGGAAATGAGGGACTTGTAGTTCTTGAGCGCCGCCTGCGTGTCCTTGTCCGTCAGGTAGATGGTCTTGCCCTCCTCGGCGGACATGTAGGCCGCCTGGCAGAGCTTGGTGATCATGGCGCCGTACTCGAAGTTCAGGAAGCCGTCGCGGCCCGCCTGGAACGACGCCACGGCGTCCTGGATCTCGTCCACATACCCGTACAGGTCCGCCTCGTTCGTCTCCACGGCGAGGAGGCCGCGGCTGGCCGTGGACTTCTCCAGCGCCAGCTCGGTGTCCGCCGCCGCCTCGGCCGCCTGGTCGCCGATGAAGATTTCCAGCGGGGACTTCAGTGAGTTCAGCTCAAAGGCGTAGCCGGGCCCGAGGCCGTCCATGGCCAGGCGGAGCCCCTGCTTGTCGTACATCCAGGAGTTGGTGAACTGCGCCTGGACCAACTGGCTGGTCTCGGGGTTCTTGAAGGTCACGATGCCCGTGCAGAAGTCCTCGGCCGGCGTCTTGGCGTAGTCCACGCCCATCCGGTCCAACAGCTCCTTGCGGTAACGGGGCACGCCCCACTTCAGCAGGCTGGTCGTCGCCGACACGGAGATGGGCTCCAGGAAGGTCGCCGGCTTGCCCACCGGGGTGAGCACGTACCAGCCGACCGCGATGCTGTGGCAGCCCATGTCGGAAAGCACGCCGCCGCCCTGGCGGGTGGGGTCCCAGAACCACGGCTCATGCGGCCCGGAATGCTCCTCGGAGCTGCGGGCGAGGGCCAGCGGCCCCATCTGTGCCTGCACCGGGGCCAGCTGCTCCATCTGCGCCCGGATGCCCTTCATGTGCACCTGGTTCTCGAAGTACGCCGTGGGCAGGCCGGTCCGCTTCGCCAGCTCGACGATCTGGGCGGCCTCGGCCACCGTGCGGCCCAGGGGCTTCTCGCAGATCACGCCCTTGATCCCCGCGCCCGCCTGGACGGCGTCGCAGATCTCCTGCATCAGCTGGATGCGCGCCATGTTCGGGGCGAAAATCGCCACGGCGTCCACCGCCTTGCACAGCTCGGCCACCGACGGATACACCGCGCAGGGGCCGATCCCCGCCTTGTTCGCGTAGTCCGCAAGCTCCTCCGCGCCCTTCAGCGCGCAGACCCCCGCCAGGTCCACGCCGCGGATTTGCGACACGGCCTTGGCCTGGAACTTCGCGATGAAGCCGGCCCCGATGAATCCCAGTTTGAAGTTCGCCATGGTCTCTCGTCTCCTTACGCTGGTTTGACTCCCGGGGAACCGCCCCCGAACCTGTGGACAGGCATTATAGCCCATACACGCGGGGCCATCAAACCGCGCTGGATCGCCCGTCTGACCGGTGCGACCCGTCCGACCTGTCCGATCCGTCCGCCGGACTGGCACGAGGCTTGAAGACAAGGCCGCCGGGACGGCGGCGGTACGAAGCACCCCCCGCATGCCCGCCGCCGTACCGCCAGCGTCCCGCTGGCCTTGTCTTCCGCCCTCGCTGTACCGTCGGCTTCTGCTGACCCGTATCGGGAATATGCCCTTTTCTTGCCCCAAATAAGGCCCCATCCTGTGGGAGCCTGTTTTTATAACCCCTTCTTTTTCATTGTGTTACATGTTTTCTCCTGGTGGCACATTTCTTGATGCAGACCCTGCATGACTGTTTTTAGAAATATCGCGGTGACCGCCTTTGCCGCTCTCCTCACCCTGGCACCCCTTCTTGGGTGGGGCGAGGAGGGCGTGCCTTCGTGCGAAGTGGTTGTTCCGGCGGGTGATTTTCCCATGGGACAGCCCGTCACGGTCGAATATGTGGTCCGGTGGCCCGAAAACAGCCCCTTTGCCGTGTTTCCGCTGGAGGTCTCCCCGCCCGAATGGGGCACTGCGGAATATGTTTCGCAGGAAACCACGGTGGCGGACGGCCAGGTGGAGCTGCGCCAGCGGGTGCGCTACACGGCGCGTCAGGCGGGGGAATACGACCTCCCGGCCGTGAAAATCCCCCTGGCCGAGGGGACCCTGCCCCCCGTGGGCCGGTTTGACCAGGCGCCCGGCCGGTATCTGGACGCCCCCGCCGCGCGGATCACCTTCCGGGATCCGGCCCCGGGCCGCGCCCTGGCGGCGGGGGGCGCGCTGGCCGCGCTGGTGCTCGCGGGCGGGATCGCGCTGGTGGTGCTGCGCCGCCGGAGCCGGGACCAGGCGGAGGAGAGCGACCGGGCTGAGGCGCTGGCCGCCCGGCTGCACACGGCCCGGAAGCACCGGCTGGACGGCGATCATTACGCCTGCTACCGCGAGCTGCTGGCCGTGGCCAAAGAACTTGCCACCGTCCTGGAGCAGGCCAAACCGTTGGTGGCGGCCCTGTCCAAACAGGTGGACCGGGTGGGCTACGGCGGCCAGCGGCCGCCGGACGATGAGATTGAGGGGTATTTCCGGGACCTGGAACGCCTGGTCCCCGTGTATAGAAACACCGTGCATCCCCCGCAGGAGAACGCCCAATGAATGTGAACGTGGAGGCCGTGCGCCGCGAAGTCGAGCAGCACGCGCCGCAGATCAACCAACTGCGCGAGTCCGTCGGCAAGGTCATCGTGGGACAGCGCTACATGGTGGAGCGCCTGCTGGTGGGGCTGCTGGCCAACGGCCACGTGCTCATCGAGGGCGTGCCCGGGCTGGCCAAGACCACGGCGGTGAACGCGCTGGCGCAGGCCATGTCCTGCGTGTTCCGGCGCATCCAGTTCACGCCGGACCTGCTGCCCGCCGACCTCATCGGCACGATGGTGTACACCCCGAAAACCGGTGACTTCACCGTGAAGAAGGGGCCGGTCTTCTCCAACATCGTGCTGGCGGACGAGATCAACCGGGCGCCCGCCAAGGTGCAGAGCGCCCTGCTGGAGGCCATGCAGGAGCGGCAGGTGACCATCGGGGACCGGACCTTCCCGCTGGAGGCCCCCTTCATGGTGCTCGCCACGCAGAACCCCATCGAGCAGGAGGGCACCTACCCGCTGCCCGAGGCCCAGATGGACCGCTTCATGCTCAAGCTGAAGGTGGGCTACCCGTCGCGCGCCGAGGAGCGGGAGATCATGGACCGGGTGGACCTGCTCCACCCGCAGAGCCTGACGCCCGTCATCACGCCCGCGCAGGTCATGGAGGCCCGCGAGATCGTCAACCGCATCTACGTGGACGCCAAGGCGAAAAACTACATCGTGGACATCGTGTGGGCCACCCGCGAGCCGGAGGCCTTCGGCCTCCAGATCCGCCACCTCATCGAGTACGGGGCGTCCCCCCGCGCCACGATCTACCTCCAGCAGGCCGCACGCGCCATGGCTTTCCTCCAGGGCGAGGGCAACGTGTTCCCCAACGACGTGAAACAGGTGGCGATGGACGTGCTGCGGCACCGCATCAAGCCCACCTACGAGGCGGAGGCCGAGAACATCACCGCGGAGGACATCATCCGCAAAATCCTGGACACCGTCCCGGTGCCCTGAAGGCCCGCACCCAGGAGAACGGAACCCATGAAACCGGAAAAAGACACCGACCACGGACTGCTCATGGAAGTGCTGGACGCCGCCTCCTCGCCCCTGGTCTGCGGCAAGGAGAACCCGGCGGACGCGCTCTGCGCCGTCCTGCGGGAGCGCGGCCTGCACGTGCGGCGGCTGGTCTGGATCCCGGAGCACCAGAACGCCTTCGAGCTGAACTGCGGCTATGTCGCCGACTTGGTCGTCGGCGACAGCATCGCCGTCTTCGTGGACGGCGGCCGGTTTGGCGCGTGCAGCTTCCTGGACTACGCCCGGAGGGGGCTGGCGCTCGCCGGGCTGCCCCACGGGGTGCTGCTCAAGCCCGGCCCCGACGGCAGCCTGGCCGTCGTGGGGCCCGCGGCCCCCTGGAGCGACGACGAGGCGTCCCCCTGCACCTGCGGCGAGGAACTGGTCCATGCTGCCTTCTGAGGTCATGCGCCAGGTCCGGCGCATCCAGATACGCACCAGCCGGATGGTGAACGAGTTCCTGTCCGGCCAGTACGAAAGCATCTTCAAGGGGCAGGGCATCGAGTTCAAGGAGGTGCGCTCGTATGTTCCGGGCGACGACATCCGGGCCATTGACTGGAACGTGACGGCCCGGACGGGGGAGCCGCACGTCAAGGTGATGGCGGAGGAGCGCGAGCTCACCGTGATGCTGCTGGTGGACATGAGCGGCTCGGGCCGCTTCGGCAGCGTGAACCGCCTGAAGAACGAGCTGGCAGCCGAATTGTGCGCCGTCCTCGCCTTCGCGGCGATCCAGAACAACGACAAGGTCGGCCTGATGATCTTCACCGACCGCGTCGAACTGTACGTGCCCCCGCAGAAGGGCCGCAAGCACGTGCTGCGCGTCATCCGCGAGGTGCTCTGCCACGAGCCGAAAGGGAAGGGGACCGATATCGCCTCCGCCCTTCACTACCTCAACAACGTGGTCCGCCGTCGGGCCGTCGTGTTCCTGGTGTCGGACTTCATGGACGACAACTACGCCGACGCCCTGCGCATCTGCAACCGCAGGCACGACGTCATCGCGGCCACCGTCACCGATCCCCGAGAGGAGGAACTCCCCCCCGTGGGGCTGGTCAACCTGCGCGACGCCGAAACGGGCACGGAGGTGCTGGTGAACACCCGGAACGCCGCGTTCCGCCGGGCCTACGCCGGGGAGGCCGAGACCGCCCGCCGGACGCGCGACGAGAACCTGCGCAAGGCCCGTGTGGACGTCATGAACGTCCGCACGGACACCCCCTATGTGAACGAAATCCACCGCTTCTTCCGGATGCGGGAACGGAGAATGCGTTGAGGCGAACGGGACACATCCTGATGCCGCTTTTCGCGGCGCTGGCGGCCGTGGCCGGGGCGGAGCCCCCGTCCGGAGCCGCCCGTCTGGAGCTGTCCCCCCCAGAGTTTCCCTACCACCGGGCCGCCACGCTCACGGTCACCGCCGAAGCCCCGGCGGACGTCGAGATCGCGCTCCCCGACTTCTCCAAGATTCCGGAGGGCATCGAAACCCAGGTCTCCCCGCCGGAGACCCTGCCCGCGCCGGAGGGCGTCCAGCGGCTCCGGCAGCGCTGCGTGCTGGATGTCGTCGCCCCCGGCAAATACCGCCTGCCCGACCTGCGCGTGGAAATGAAGCGGGGAGGGGAAACGCGGACCGTCACCCTGCCCGGCCCGCTCCTGAACGCCCGCGAGCTGACGGAGGCGGAGCGCGGGGCGGCGCAGGGCTTCGCGGACCCCGAACCCGCCTTGTCCGTCTTCGGGTCCGGAAAAAGGCTGTCCCCCTGGCTGGTCCTTCCGGCGGCGCTCGCTGTCCTGGCCGGTGCGGGTCTTCTGGCGTCCCGCCTGGCCCGGCGCGGCAAGCGCGGCGGCGAGCCCCCCAAGCCGCCCTGGGAGACGGCCTTCCAGCGTCTGCGCACCCTTCAGGCCGCCGGTCTGTCGGACGCGGGCCGCTTTGAGGCCTACTATGTGGACCTCTCCGCCATCCTGCGCTATTACATTGAGGACCGGTTCGCCCTGCCCGCCCCGGAGCAGACCACCCAGGAGTTCCTGGGGAGCGCCGCCGGGCATGGCGAGCTCACGCCCGACCAACTGGCGTTTCT
This sequence comes from Candidatus Hydrogenedentota bacterium, assembly GCA_029554925.1. Lineage (GTDB taxonomy): Bacteria > Hydrogenedentota > Hydrogenedentia > Hydrogenedentales > CAITNO01 > JAAYBR01. The sequence goes on from JAKPUV010000447.1 coordinate 19,001, forward strand.
GTCGGAGTTCCTGGTGTTCTGCGACCGGGTCAAGTTCGCCAACCATGTCCCGACCCGGCACGGCGCGAAGGAGCACTTTGACGCGGTGGAGGGCTTTGTGACCGCCACCATCCCGCACCGGGGGGAGGAGGCGGCATGAGCAGGCTCCTCACCACCTTCAGTTTCGACACGATGACCTACCCGCGCGCCTTCTGGCTGCTGGTGCCCGTCGCGCTGCTGCTGCTGGTCGAACTGGCGGCCCGGCCCGGCGGCGCGGTGACCTTCTCCACCGGGGGCAGGGCCGCCGGACTCCGCCGGAGCTTCTCCCGTCTGGTGCTGGCGCTGCCCCCGCTCCTAAGAGCGGCGGGATTTGCGCTGCTGGTCGTGGCGCTGGCGGGCCCGATGACGGGCCACCAGCTCAGCCGCGACCGCGCCGGCGTGATTGACATCATGCTCTGCATGGACGTCTCGGGAAGCATGCGCCAGGCCGACTTCATGATGGACGGGCGGCCCCGTGACCGGATGCACGTGGCCAAGCAGGCGGTAACGAAATTCATTGACAGCCGCCGCGAGGCGCGCGGCAGCCGCTACGGCATGGACCGCGTGGGGCTGGTGTGCTTCTCCGGCATCGCGTGGACGCAGTGCCCCCTGACCCTCGACTACGACGTGCTGGAGCGGGAGGTGCAGAACGCGGAGGTGGCCCCCGACTCCAAGCAGGGCACCGCCATCGGCTCCGCCCTGGGGCTCGCCCTGCGCCGCCTGAGCCAGACCGAGGCGAAATCAAAGGTCGTGATCCTGCTCTCCGACGGACGCAACAACCGGGGCGAGCTCGACCCGCTCTCCGCCGCCCAGATCGCGAAGGAGATGGGGATCCGGGTGTACACCATCGGCGCGGGCTCGCCGGAGGAGCAGGTGCTCAACGGCGGGTTCTTCCCCGTGCGCAGCGAGGCCATTGACGAGAAAATGCTCCGCGAGGTGGCGGAGGGGACCGGCGGCCGCTATTACCTGGCGACGAACACGGAGGCCCTGATGGGGGCCTACGACGAGATCGGCGCCCTGGAAACCACCGAGATAGACCTGGGCGACTACTACGAATACCACGAGGGGTTCCTGCCGTGGATGCTTGCGGGGGCGGCGCTTGTGCTCGCGTCGCTTTTCACCCGCCGTACCTGGCTGGACCCTCTCCCGTGAATGGAAACCTCATGGGCGTGACGGACATACAGTTTGCCTTCCCCGCGGCGCAGGCGCCGCTGTGGATCTCCGCCGGCCTTCTGGTGACGGCCGCCGCGGCGCTGCTGCTGTTCCACAGCGAGCGCCGCCGCCGCCGCCGGCTCTCCCTGCTCGTGGACGCGGGGCTGGCCCCCCGCCTGCTGGAGGGCTACACCGACCGGCTCCGGCTTCCCCTGGCGGTGCTCACCGTGCTGGGCGTGGCCTTCCTGCTGCTGGCGCTGGCCCAGCCCAAGTGGGGCAGCGCGTGGCGCAAGACCGCCCGGTCCGGACGCGACGTGCTTGTGCTGCTGGACACCTCGGAGAGCATGAACGCCCAGAACCCGCTCCCCACGCGGATGGAGAAGGCCCGCCAGAAGATACAGTCCCTGCTGGACCTGTCCCCCGGCGACCGTTTTGGGCTCGTCGCCTTCGCGGGGGAGGCGGCCTGCCAGGTGCCCCTCACCCTGGACCACAACTACTTCCGCACGGTGCTCGACGCCGTGTCCACCGACACCCTGAGCATTGAGGGCAGCGACCTCGCCGCCGCCCTGCGCGAGGCCCGGCGCATGTTCGACGAGGACGTCCAGAAATCGGGCGGCGACCAGCGCCACGCCCGGGTCGTCCTGGTGGTCACGGACGGCGAGCAGACCTCGGGCGACGCGCTGGCCACGGCCGCCGAGATGCGGGACTACGCCGGCATCTATGTGCTGGGCATCGGCACGCCCGACGGCGCGCAGATCACCTACCCCGCGTGGATGCAGCGCTACGCCCGCGTGCCGGAGGACCAGCGGACCCGGCTCTCGAAGCTCGACGAGGAGAACCTGTCGCGCCTGGCGAAGGAGAACGGCGGGGCCTACGCCCGCGCCACCGCCGACAACGCCGACGTGGCCTTCCTCCACGGGGAATGGGAGCAGGTGCGCGCCCGGGCCCTCTCCAGCGAGCTCCGGTTCAACCGGGTCAACCGCTACCGGTGGCCCCTGGCCGCCGCCATGCTCTGTTTCGCCGCCGAGGCGGTGTGGCTCGCCCTGATCCCCGTGGTCCGGGCGCGCCGCCTGCGCGC